>DATBXI010000264.1:0-8314 GCA_036514355.1 Desulfuromonadaceae bacterium | reverse complement strand
GATCCCACGACCATCGCCGACCAAGCCACCTACGCCGAGCCGCACCGCTACGCTACTGGCATCGTGCACCTGCTGGTGGCTGGAAGTCCGGTGATATGGGACGGTACACTGACCGGCGAGCGGCCGGGAAAGGTTCTCAGGAAAAGCTAAAAACACATTTTTCCCCTCACCCCCGCCCCTCTCCCACAAGGGGCGAGGGGCGGGGGTGAGGGGAGAAAACCCTCTCCCCATGGTGGGAGAGGGTGGCCGAAGGCCGGGTGAGGGGTAAGGCAGAGTCTGAATCCGTCGCATCCGCGCAAATTAGCGTGCTATTGCCGTTGCAGTTGATTCGCTTCTTGATCCAGGGAGTCCGATGACCATCGAAATGACACCAACCCTCGCCTGGGGCCTCGTGGGACTCCTGCCACTCCTGGTCTACATCGTGCTCGTGTTCCGGGACGTGGACATCCTGGCCGCCACGGCCATCTGCGTGGTGCTGGGCGCCGTTCTGAGCCACCAGACCCTGGTCTCCTTCGGCGCTGCCCTGGCCAACGCCATGTCCTCCTTCCTGGCGCTGGTGGGATTGATCATCATGCTGGGGCGCGGCCTGGGGGAGGTGCTGACTGCCACCAGGGTCACCCACACCATCGTGCACCGGATTATCTACGGCATCGGCGTGGATACCGAGCGAAAGGCGATGCTGGGGATCATGCTGGCGGTGCTGGTGATCGTGGGGCTTCTGGGCACCATGGCCGGCGGCAACGCCATCATCGCGCCCATCGTGCTGCCGGTGGCCGCGGCGGTCGGCCTGTCGCGGAGCACGGTCGGCGTCATCTTCCAGGCTGTCGGGGAGGAGGCGCTGATCCTCGGGCCGTTCACCCCGCCGGTGGTCACCCTCCTGGGGCTGACCAAGCTCGGCTACGGTGAGATGCTGCTCTATGTCTCCGGACCGGTAGTCCTCATCACCCTGACGGTGACCTGGCTGATGGTCCAGCGGATCCAGCTGAACACCCGCGAGAGCAACGCCTATCCGGCGATCGAGGAGACGGAGCGGTTCGAGCCGACGCCGCAGCAGCGCCGCGCCACCGTTGTCTTCATTAGCTGCTTCCTGGCTGCCGTGGCCTACGGCATGGCGGTCAAGGCACCCACCTCATTCGTGATCGTGATCATGCTGGGGTTGTCCATAATTACCGGGCTGGTGGGGGGACTCAGGTTCGATGAGATCATCCGACAGGTCGTCAAGGGGATGGCGGGTAATGCGTGGCTGTTCCTGCTCTTCCTGCTCTTGGACCCGTTCATCGTCTTCGTGGACAAGGCCGGGGGCTTCGCGGCGCTCACTGCCCTCATCAAGCCGTTCATGGAGGTGGGAGGAAAGCCGGCCATCGTCGTTACCGGCGGCTTCCTCGGCGCCTTCGGCATCAGCGGCGCCACGGTGGCGACCATGAAGCTCCTGAACGAGATGTTCGGTTCGCTGCTGGGGCGCTACGGCGTCTCCATGCTCGCATGGGCCCTGGCCCTGGTGGTGGCGACCCGGGTGAACAACTTCGTCTTTCCCGGCGCCAACATGGCCAGTTCCCTCGGGTTTGCCGAGTCGACGGACATGAAGTCCATGCTCAGAAATGGCTGGCTGGTGGGTGCCTGCCAGCTCCTGTTCCTCATCCTGTTCAGCCTGTTATTCGCCTGATTAATTCGACATTGTAATCAAGGGGGCGCGTATTCAGACACTGCGTTACCCCTCACCCGGCCTTCGGCCACCCTCTCCCACCATGGGGAGAGGGTTTTCTTCCCTCGCCCCTTGTGGGAGAGGGGCGGGGGTGAGGGGAAAGTGTCATCTTGAATGCAATCTGGAATAATAAAAACGCCCGCGAGAAGCGGGCGTTATGCACCTGATGTCGTCTGCGGGCCAGTTGTCTGTCCTACCTTCCGTAAGCGTCATTCCCCCAGATACGTGTACCCCAGCAGTGTCCGGTCCAGCAGTTCTATGAAGTGGCTGCTCTCCTCGATGGAGATCTTCCGGGAGGCCACGCTCTTCTCCAGGTTGTCCCGGACGTGTTTCAGGATCTCCGGCCCCTTGTACTGGACGTATTTCAGGCTCTCCCAGCAGGCGTCGCCGTTGATGACCGTGTCGATCATGTAGCCGGTCTTCTTGTTGAAGGTGATGTGCACGGCGTTGGTGTCGCCGAACAGGTTGTGCAGGTCTCCCAGGATCTCCTGGTAGGCGCCGATGAGGAAGAAGCCGATGTAGTAATCCTCCTCCTTGCGCAGCTTGTGCAGCGGCAGGGACTTGGTGCGGCCGCTCTCCCCCACGAAGCTGGTGATCTCGCCGTCCGAGTCGCAGGTGATGTCGGCCACCGAGGCCATGACGTCCGGCCGCTGGTTCAGGCGCTGGATCGGCATGATCGGGAAGAGCTGGTCGATGGCCCAGGAGTCGGGAATGGACTGGAACAGGGAGAAGTTGGCAAAGTAGGTCTGGCGCAGGTGCAGCTGGAAATTCTGCAACTCCTCGGGGATCGGCTTGATCTTTTCCACGATGCTGTTGATCTTGCGGATGATCTTCAGGTAGAGCCATTCGGCGATGGCCCGTTCCTGAAGGGTCAGGTACCCCAGGTTGAACAGGCTGACCGCCTCGTTGATCAGCTGCAGGGTGTCGTGGTAGTCCTCCCGCAGGGAATAGCGGTCGATGCTCTTGTAGATGTCCATCAGCTTCCGGACCGTGGGGGCCACCTTTTCCGACTGGGCCAGCATCTCCTCGAAGTCGGGCATCAGGTTCTGGGTGTTGGTGTTGAGGACGTTGGTGACCATGACCGAGTAGTGGGCCACCGTGGCCCGGCCCGACTCGGAGATGATGTTGGGACACGCCACCCCGGCCTCGTCGCAGATGTTCTTCACCTGGTAGATGACGTCGTTGGCGTACTCCTCGATCGTGTAGTTGACGCTGGAGAAGTAGCTGGACTTGGAGCCGTCGTAGTCCACCCCCAGGCCGCCGCCGATGTCCAGGTACTCGACGTCGATCCCCATCTTCCTGATCTCGCAGTAGATGCGGGCCGCCTCGATCAGGGCGGTCTTGATCTTGTCGATCTTGGTGACCTGGCTGCCTATGTGGGAATGGAGGAGCTTCACGCACTCCAGCATGCCGTTTTCTTCCAAAAGCCGAGTGGCGGCGATGATCTCGGTCATGCGCAGCCCGAACTTGGCGTCTTCGCCGCCGGAGGTGGCCCACTTGCCGGTCCCCTTGGAGGAGAGCTTGACCCGGATCCCCAGTTTGGGCTGGATGCCGGTCTTCTTTGCCAGTTCGATGACCTTTTCCAGCTCGAAAAGCTTTTCGATGACGATGGTGATGTCATAGCCGATCTTGGTGGCGTAGAGCACGGTCTCGATGTACTCGGCATCCTTGTAGCCGTTGCAGATGATGGGCAGGCCATTGCCGGTGGATATGGAGATGCCGGCCACCAGTTCGGGCTTGGAACCCACCTCCAGCCCGATGTTGTAGCGCTTGCCGTAGCTGGCGATGGCCTCTACCACCTGGCGTTGCTGGTTCACCTTGATGGGGTAGAAGGTCTGGTATTTGGCCGGATAATCGTTCTCTGCGATGGCATTCTTGAACACCCGGTTGATGGAGGCGATCCGTCCCTGGAGCACGTCCATGAAGCGGAGCAGGATGGGGGGCTTGATCTTGCGCTTGATCAGGTCGTCAACCAGGGCCCGCAGGTCGATGGACTGCTTGGAGGTGGAGGAGGGGTGGACGCAGATGTTCCCCTTCTTGTTGATGGAGAACAGATCGGCGCCCCAGTTGTCCAGGTTGTATATCTTGGCGGAGTCATTTATTGACCAGCGTTCCATAGTCGCTCTCCGGAATAGGTAAATTGTCTGCGTAATTAATCCGGGCATCCCCTGCTGTCGTGCCTTGGCCGGGCCGCCGGGCAGGGGTGTGCGCGGTCACAACTGCGCAAAAGACCTAGAAATATCCTGCAATCCCGCCCCGGTGTCAATCGTTTTTTCCGCTTGGAATGATTACACTGTCGTCAACCTTGACAATGGCGCAAGGAATGGTTACATCAAATGAGGGTATTGGAGGGGTTGTCTCGGCATCACAATTCCATTGACCGGGTGTCCGCTATGACACGCTTTTCAGGCAGGAAGTCGTACCATCGGGAAATATTCAGCCGGCAGGTGGGCGAGATCAGGAGCCTGCTGCATGCGCTGGAAATGCGTGACGGACTGGATGATACGCAGAACCGGCCGCTGATCGATATCTATGAGACCGTCGACGGCATCATCCTGGAGTTCGATCTGCCCGGTTTTAATCTGGCGGATATCAGTCTGAGGATCAGCGGCTTCACCCTCGTGCTGGAGGCGTTGAAATCGCGGGAGCAGACCGAGGGATGTTTCATCTGCATGGAACGGAGCTACGGCCATTTTCACCATGCCGTGCATATCCCCGGTAATATCGATTCCCGCGCCATTACCGCCCAATACCGGCGGGGAGTACTCAGGGTCGTGTGCCCGAAAATCAGTGACCGGCAGGTTCCCATAAAGGAGATCAACGATTGAGCGACCAGGAAAACACTACGGAAAAACAGGAATCTGAAGAGCTGAAGATTCCCGAGGTACTGCCGCTCTTGCCGGTGCGGGACGTTGTGGTCTATCCCTTCATGATCATCCCGCTCTTCGTGGGCCGGGAGATGTCGGTCAAGGCGGTTGACAGCGCCCTGGCCGGGGACCGCATGATCCTCCTGGCCACCCAGCACGAGATCAGCGAGGAGGACCCGGCGCCGGACAAGATCTACGAGGTCGGCACCGTGGCCATGATCATGCGCATGCTCAAGCTCCCCGACGGCCGGGTCAAGATCCTGGTCCAGGGGCTGACCAAGGCGCGCATCACCGAGTACGTCGCCGAAAAGCCCTTCTACTCGGTGCGGATCGAGCGGATGAACGACCTGCCCCTGGTGGACATCTCGCTGGAGACTGAGGCCCTGATCCGCACGGTGCGGGAGCAGTTGGCCAAGGTGATCGAGCTGGGCAAGCAGATATCCCCCGAGGTGATGGTCATCCTGGAAAACATCCAGGATGCGGGGAGCATGGCCGACCTGATCGCCAGCAACCTGGGGCTCAAGGTGGCGGACGCCCAGCAGCTCCTGGAGATGAACGATCCCATCGCGCGCCTGACCAAGGTCAACGAGTTCCTCAACCGCGAGGTTGAACTGCTCGGCGTCCAGGCCAAGATCCAGAGCGCGGCTCGGGAGGAGATGGGCAAAAACCAGCGCGAATACTACCTGCGCGAGCAGTTGCGGGCCATCCAGAGCGAATTGGGGGATGGCGGGGAAAAAGAGGAACTGGTAGAGATCCGGAAGGCCATAGAGGCCGCAAAGATGCCGGAGAACGTCCAGAAGGAGGCCCTCAAGCAGCTGGGGCGCCTGGAAAACATGCACCCGGACGCCGGGGAGGCGGGCATCATCCGCACCTACCTGGACTGGCTGGTGGAGATCCCGTGGCACAAGGCCTCCCGGGACAGCCTGGACATCATCCGGGCCGAGCGGATCCTGAACGACGACCATTACTACCTGGACAAGATCAAGGAACGCATCCTGGAGTTCCTGGCGGTGCGCAAGCTGAAGAAACGGATGAAGGGGCCGATCCTCTGCTTCGTGGGGCCTCCGGGCGTGGGCAAGACCTCCCTGGGTAAGTCCATTGCACGGGCCATGAACCGCAAGTTCGTGCGCATGTCTCTGGGCGGGGTCAGGGACGAGGCCGAGATCCGCGGCCACCGTCGTACCTACATCGGCGCCCTGCCCGGGCGCATTATCCAGGCCATGAAGCAGGCCGGTACCACCAACCCGGTCATCATGCTGGACGAAATCGACAAACTGGGGTACGACTACAAGGGGGACCCCTCCTCGGCACTGCTGGAGGTGCTGGATCCGGAGCAGAACCACTCCTTCTCCGACCACTACATCAACCAGCCCTACAACCTGTCCAACGTCATGTTCATCGCCACGGCCAACCAGATCGATCCGGTGCCGTCGGCCCTGCGGGACCGTATGGAGGTCATCAGCCTGGCCGGCTACACCGAAGAGGAAAAGCTCGCCATCGCCAAGAAGTATCTGGTGCCGCGCCAGATGACCGAGAACGGGCTGAAGCAGAAGCACATCGCCTTTGACGACGATGCCATCCGCGAGATCATCGCCAAGTACACCCGTGAGGCCGGCCTGCGCAACCTGGAGCGGGAGATCGGCAAGGTCTGCCGCAAGGTGGCCCGCAAGGTGGCGGAAGGGAGCAAGCGCGTCGTCAAGGTAGCGGCCAAGAACCTGAACAGCTTCCTGGGCGCGCCCAAGTACCTGCGGGAGCAGGACCTGGAGAGGAACGAGATCGGCGTGGTCAACGGCCTGGCCTGGACACCGGTGGGTGGGGAGATCCTGCACATCGAAGCCACCCTGATGCAGGGCAAGAGCGGCCTGACCCTGACCGGCCAGTTGGGGGACGTCATGAAGGAGTCGGTCCAGGCGGCCCATTCCTATATCCGTGCCCATGCCAATGAGCTGTACATCAAACCGGAATTCTTCCAGGACCACGAGATCCACGTCCACGTCCCGGCCGGCGCCATCCCCAAGGACGGCCCCTCGGCCGGTATCGCCATGACCACGGCCCTGGTGTCCGTGATTGCCCGCATCCCGGTGAGAAAGGACGTGGCCATGACCGGCGAGGTGACCCTGCGGGGCAAGGTGCTCCCCATCGGCGGCCTCAAGGAGAAAATCCTGGCCGCGGTCAGGTCCGAGATGAAGACGGTCATCATCCCCTTCCAGAACCAGAAGGACCTGGAGGACATCCCGGCCGAGATCCTCAAGAAGATCAAGATCGTGCCGGTGCACGAGGTGGGCGAGGTGCTCAAGCTGGCCCTGGAGAAGTATCCGCCTTCCGCGCCCAAGGCCCAGGCCGCCAAGAGGGCGGCAACGCCCAAGGTAGCGGTGAGCAAAGGGGCAAGGGCGTAGAAGTTTGATGGCTGGGCAAAGCTTTTTTACGGGGCATGGCGAGAGTTCGTCATGCCCCGTTCATGTTTTGTGGCAGATCCTTGAAAATACGCTTTGTTATCAAAATGGAAAATGATATATTTTGTAGTCAGAAATGATATCATTTTGAAAGGGGTGCGACATGGCACGTACTGTTTTGGATATAGATGATGCCTTGTATGAACAGGCAAAGTTATACACCGGACTTAAAAAAAAGGTGGATGTGGTTACCTATGCCCTCAAACACCTGATCGAACAGAGGGACTTGGAAAAGGTCCTGGAGTTGCGCGGCAAGGTGGTTTGGGAGGGGGACCTTGATGAAATGCGGCGGGGACGTAATGGTTCTCGTTGATACCTCGGTTTGGATCGACTTCTTCCAGTCGCCGGATTCGTTCGCGGCAGCGGAAGTGGAGAAGCTCGTCAAGGATCACAACCGGGTGGCGCTGTGCGGCATCGTCATGCAGGAGATTCTGCAGGGTATCCGGTCGAAGAAGAGTTATGAGGTTGTACGTGAACGTCTCCTGAAATTCCCCTTTGTTCCGACCAACCGCGATACTTGGCTGCTTGCCGCGTTGCTTTACCGTGAATTGCGGACAAAGGGCGTCACCCTGCCGTCGGTGGATGTCACCATTGCGGCGATCGCCATTCAGAATGACATGCAGTTGCTTACCCGTGATACCCATTTTGAGTCGGTAGTGCCGTACTCGGCGCTGAGGCTTTACTCATGGCTGTAGGATGGCCAAAAACATCCCGAATGGCAAAGGCGGAGCCGCTTCTGGACAGCGGTTTTCAGCAGGGATTCAAAGTCTATAGAGCCAGGGATACGAGGGTGACGAGCGACCTCTTGAAACGGCTGAGTCGGCTCGATCCGGCGGAGTGGGGTGAAACCGCCGTGTTGTACCGGATTATCCCCGGAAAATAGTTTGCGACGTAAGGAAACCCTTCATGCCCCCTGATAAAAAACTCTCCGAAGTGGGCGAATTTGGCCTGATCGACCGGATCTCTTCTCATGTGGGACAAACAGAGGGTGTCGTCACCGGCATCGGCGACGACTCCGCCGTTACGGCCCTTACCCCCGGTATGCAGCTCCTCACCTCCACCGACATGCTGCTGGAGGACGTGCACTTCCGCCGCGCCTGGCACGACCCGTACCGTCTGGGGCGCAAGTCCCTGGGGGTCAATATCTCCGATATCGCCGCCATGGGGGGCATCCCCCGTTGGGCGACCCTCTCCCTGGCAGTCCCCGCCGACCTACCCCTGGATGTTCTCGATGAATTTACCCGCGGTTTCCTGGCCATGGCACGGGAGCACGGCGTCGGCCTGATCGGCGG
>DATBXI010000263.1:0-4206 GCA_036514355.1 Desulfuromonadaceae bacterium | reverse complement strand
GAGACCTTTCAACCCGCCAGCACCGGCCCGGAGATCCTTGAGTGCCTGCCGGAACTCGTTGCCGGTATGCTCCTGGAACTGGGCGATCCTGATCAGGCCGTAGCCCGATTCCAGAACGCGGGCCTTGACGCTCTTGATCCTGATAATGTCGCGCGTAAGCCTGAAGGTCAACTGCCTGGCGGGATCGCCCCGCAGAATGGTCAGCGTGACCCGTGTCCCCTTTTCCCCGCGCATCCGCTTGACCGCAGCCGCGATGCCCATGCCGTGAGTCGACACCCCGTCAATGCGCCAGATATGATCATTGGGCTGAATGCCGGCCCTGAAGGCGGGGGTATCGTCGATGGGTGCGATGACCGTCAGGCGCCCCTCCTTCAACCCCAGCTCAATCCCGACCCCGCCGAAGGCCCCCGACATCTGCACCTCCATCTCGTGGAACGGTTCCGGCGGCAGATACGCGCTATGGGGATCGAGAGCAGCCAACATGCCGTCAATCATGCCTTTGACAAGCTTCTTGTTATCGACCTTTTCCACGTAGCCTTTCGTAACGGCTTCATACGATTGGCGGAGGAGGTTGAGGTAGGCCTGGTCGGAAGCACCGCTCCGGAGTCTCCACTGGGAGATGACAATGATTGCCAGGCAGATGACGATCGCCGTCGTCAGGATGGCCAGGGCGGATTTCAGGATCGTTTTTTTCATCGGATTCACAACCTGCATGAAGGATTGGCGCGGGCTCGAAGCGTCTCCATACCTACACTATTTCAGGGGAATTTCCCACGATAAATTTGACTGCGTGCAATTTCAAGGCTGGGAGAAGCGAGGCGTTTTCTGCATTGTAGGACAGGTCCACGGTGCGTTAAAATGAGAACAAAGCCAGATGTCTGAAATGTAACATCATACCGGAGCCATCATGTTCAGCGGCCTCAGCGGCAACGTCCTGATACTCGGCCTGGTCAGCCTGTTGACCGACATTTCCAGCGAGATGATCTATCCCCTGCTGCCGCTGTTCGTGACCACGATCCTGGGGGCCGGGCCGGCCTTCCTGGGAGTGATCGAGGGGGTGGCCGAATCCACCGCTGCCCTTCTCAAGCTGGCATCGGGCATCGTCTCCGACCGTGTACAGGGCAGAAAGCGGCTGATCCTGGCCGGTTACGGGCTTTCCTCCCTGTCGCGTCCCTTGATCGCCGTGGCCGGCTCTCCCCTGTTCGTCCTGCTGGTGCGGTTCAGCGACCGCATCGGCAAGGGGGTCCGCACCTCGCCCCGGGACGCCCTGATCGCCGATTCCACCGCCCCCGCCCTGCGGGGCAAGGCCTACGGCTTCCACCGCTCCATGGATCATGTGGGCGCCATCATCGGGCCGCTCCTGGCGACCGGCCTGCTGGCCTGGTTCGTCTCCGACCTGCGCACGGTCTTCTGGCTGTCCGCCATCCCCGGCCTCCTGGCGGTCATCCTGATCATGATCAAGGTGCGCGACATGCCGCGCCCCATGCCTGCCGCACGTGCCGGTCACGGTATCGCGCCGGGCAAGAACATCAGGATATACCTGCTGATCCTGCTGCTCTTCACCCTGGGCAACTCCTCCGATGTCTTTCTGCTGCTGCGGGCCGGACAGTTGGGGGTGACACCAGCCCGCATCCCGCTCCTGTGGACCCTCTTCCATCTCGTCAAGATGCTCGCCTCCATGCCCTTCGGCACGCTTTCCGACAGGATCGGCAGACGCAGAGTGATTGTCGCCGGCTGGGGGGTGTATGCCCTGGCCTATGCCGGTTTCGGCCTGGCCGCGTCCGAGCTGCAGATCTGGCTGCTGTTCGCCTGGTACGGCCTGTTTTACGGCATGACCGAAGGGGTCGAAAAAGCCTATCTTACCGACCTGGCACGGCCCGAGGAACGGGGCAGCGCCTTTGGCTGGTACAATTTCGCCGTGGGCATCGGAGCACTCCCCGCCAGCCTCATCTTCGGACTGGTCTGGCAGAAGGTATCCCCCCAGGCGGCCTTCGGTTTCGGTGCCTGCCTGGCCTGCCTGGCAGCGCTGCTGCTGTTCGCCTTTCCGCCCCGGCCCGCCCGTCAACCGCTGTAGAAACAAAAAAACCGGACCCCGGCATGTGCCGCGGCCCGGTTCAATCCGGTCAGTCACGTTGAGCTACTTCCTGACGTCAATCCCGTAACTCTTGATCTTGCGGTGCAGGTTGCTCCGCTCCAGGTCGATCACCTCGGCGGTGCGCGAGATGTTCCAATCGTTCTGCTCCAGCTTCTGGACAATGAACTCGCGTTCAAATTCCTCGCGGGCCTGCCGTAGCGTCCCGAAGACCGCGGCTTCCTCCTGCTTTGCCGTTGCTGTGGCATCTGTCAGCTGCTCACCGATCAGGCCGGGGATGTCAGCCGGGCTGATCATCTTGCCCGGCGACATAATCAGGATGCGCTCGACGATATTCCTCAGTTCGCGGACGTTTCCGGGCCAATCGTAGCGCTGGAGCTGCGTCAGGGTTTCCGGGAGGAACACCTTCGGTTCGCGCCCTTCACGGCGATGGAACTGATGCATGAAGTACGGCATCAAGAGCCCGATGTCCTCCGGCCGCTCCCGCAGAGCCGGCACCCGGAACGGCACCACGTTAAGCCGATAGTACAGGTCCTCCCGGAAGCGCCCCTGGCGAATCTCGTCCTCCAGCCCCTTGTTGGTGGCAGCAATGATCCTGACATCCACCGTCACCAGCCGGGTGCCGCCCACGCGCTCAAAGCACCTCTCCTGGAGGATGCGCAGCACCTTGGCCTGGGTCTTGAGCGACATGTCGCCGATCTCGTCCAGAAACAGGGTGCCGCCGTCCGCCACGTCGAATTTACCCTTCTTCTGCGCCAGGGCGCCGGTAAAGGCGCCCTTCTCGTGGCCGAACAGTTCGCTCTCGATCAATTCCTCCGGGATGGCCGCGCAGTTGATGGCCACGAACGGCTTGTCGCGGCGGAGGCTGTAGTAGTGGATCGAACGGGCCACCAGCTCCTTGCCCGTGCCGTTCTCACCGGTTATCAGCACCGACGCGGTGGTGGGGGCCACACGCTTGATCTGTTCGCGCAGCAGGCTCATGGCCGGTGAATCGCCGATCAGCTCGAATTCGTTGCCCGCAGCCTGCTTGAGCTCCTCGTTTTCGACCGCAAGCTCCCTCATGCGCAGGGCATTGGCCACGGTGATCAGCACCTTGTCCAGCGACAGCGGTTTCTCTATGAAGTCAAAGGCGCCCAGCTTGGTGGTACGAACCGCCGTCTCGATGGTGCCATGACCCGAGATCATGATGACCGTAATCTGGGGGAAAAGCTTCTTCAGCCGCTCCAGCGTCTCCAGGCCATCCATTCCCGGCATCCAGATATCGAGCAGGACCAGGTCGGGCAGCTCTTCACGGGCGCATTCCAGCGCGTCGGCGCCACTGGCGGCGGTCACCACCTGGTAGCCTTCATCCTCAAGGATACCGGCCAGGGAGGCCCTGATATCCTTCTCGTCATCCACTACTAAAATCGTCTTCGACATGCGTAACCTCTCGATAATCAATATGGTTTTAACCCTCCCCACCCCTCCCTTATCAGGGAGGGAGCACATGGAAGGAGTGAACATCCTCCCCCCTGACAAGGGGGGATTGAGGGGGGTTATCCGGCCGGCAACTCCACCACAAAGCAGGCCCCCTGCGGCTGGTTGTCCTTGATCCTCACAAAACCGTTGTGATCGGAGACAATGCTGCTGACGATCGCCAGGCCAAGGCCGGTGCCGGTCTTTTTGGTTGAAAAATAGGGTTCGAACAGCCGCGGCTTATCCTCGGCGGAGATGCCGGGCCCGCTGTCGGCGATGGAGAATGCGGCCATCTTCAGTTCCGGGTCGAAACTGCTGCGGATGTCGATGGTTCCCTGCTCCTCCATGGCCGCCACTGCGTTTTCCAGGATATTAATGATCACCCGCTTGATCTGGTCCCGGTCTATCTTGAGCTGGGGCAGCCTCTCGTCGGGAGCAAAGCTGAATTGCACTCCCCGATGGCCTTCCTGGTAGAGGGTCAGGGTCTCGCGGATCAGGGCATTGATGTCGTTCGGTTCCGGCTGGATGGCCGGCATTCGGGCAAAATTGGAGAACTCGTTGACCAGGATCTTCAACTCGTCCACCGACTTGACGATCATTTCCGTGCATTCATCAAAGACCCGCTCGTCGCCGCTGAAACGGCTCAGGTACCGTTTGCG
>DATBXI010000262.1:0-3700 GCA_036514355.1 Desulfuromonadaceae bacterium | reverse complement strand
GGTAGGAGGCAGCATGGTGCGGGCCGTATTTCTGGACCGGGATGGCACGATCAACCAGGAAAAGGAGTATCTCTACCGAATCGACGAGTTCGAGTTCATCCCCGGAGCGCCGGAAGCGGTCAGGATGCTGAACGCAGCCGGTTTCCTGGTGGTGGTGGTCTCCAACCAGTCCGGCGTGGGGCGCGGCTATTACACCGAGGACGATGTGGAGCACCTGCACCGTCATATCGACGCCGAGCTGGCCGTGGCCGGCGCCAGGGTGGATGCCTGGTTTTACTGTCCCCACCATCCCCAGGGAAAAGGGAGCTACGCCCTGGCATGCCGCTGCCGCAAGCCGCTGCCCGGGATGCTCCGGGAGGCTGCGGCGCAATACGATATCGACCTGGCCGCGTCGGTGATGATCGGTGACAAGCTGGTGGATATGGAAGCGGGTGCGGCTGCCGGCTGCCGGCCGATCCTGGTCAGGACCGGGTACGGCGCCGAGCAGGAATCCACCCTCCCGGCTGGCGTAGAAGTGTACGATGACCTGCTGGCGGCGGCCAGGTCCCTGGGTGGCGGCGAGGGGTTTGACAGCCGGCGGCCGGAAATGTAAAACTAGTATTTTTCGACTACGATCAAAAGGACACACCCATGTCACTCGGCATCACCAAAGGCATCATCCTGGCCGGGGGGGCCGGCAGCCGCCTCTTTCCCCTGACCCTGGTGGCCAGCAAACAACTCCAGCCGGTCTACGACAAGCCCATGATCTACTATCCCCTGGCGACCCTCATGGCGGCCGGCATCCGGGATATTCTGCTCATCTCCACTCCCCACGACACGCCGCGCTTTGAAGCGCTCCTGGGTGACGGCTCCCGCTGGGGCATCACGCTCTCCTACAAGGTGCAGCCGGAACCCAAAGGGATCGCCCAGGCCTTCCTGGTGGGGGAGGAGTTCATAGACGGCCAGCCGGTGGGCCTGATCCTGGGCGACAACATCTTCTACGGCAAGATGAACCTGGACCGGATCGTGGAGGGGTTCCAGGGGGGCGCCCGCATCTTCGGCTACCAGGTCCAGGACCCGGAGCGCTACGGCGTGGTGGAGTTCGACGGCGACGGCCGGGTGCTCAGCATCGAGGAAAAACCGAAGCAGCCCAAGTCGCACTACGCCGTTCCCGGCCTCTATCTGTATGACGGCCAGGTGGTGGATGTGGCCAAGAGCATAGCGCCGTCGCCCCGTGGCGAACTGGAGATCACCGACGTCAACCTGGAGTACCTCAGGCGCGGCGCGTTGACCGTGGAACGGTTGGGCAGGGGCATCGCTTGGCTGGATACCGGCACCCACAAGAGCCTCCTGGAAGCCAGCATTTTCATCGAAACCATCGAATCGCGCCAGGGACTCAAGATCGCCTGTCTGGAGGAGATCGCCCTGCGCCGCGGTTTCATCGATTGCGACCGGATGCGGCAGCTCATCGACCAGACCCCCGTTTCCAGCTATCGGGACTATCTCCTCCGGGTCTACCACGAGGCGGAGCTCTGCGGCAAAGTCTAGGCCGCTGTGACGCGCGGAGACCGGGAGCGTCCCCCGCGGCACCATTCACAGGATTAGTATGGAACTGTTCAAGAAATTCGGGCTCGTTATTCTGATCGCCACCGGCATTCTCGGAGCCCTTGTCTTTTATACCCTCAATGTCCCCCGCAGCCGGGAGGCCAATGTTGTCGAACGGGGCATCATGAGCGTCTTTGCGCCGATCATGAAGCCGGCGTCGCTGGTGAGCGGCTTCTTCGAGGATGCCTGGGACAACTACATCAGCCTGGTGGACGTGCGCCGGGAAAACCTGAGGCTGCGCGAAGAGATCAGGGAACTCAACAGCCGGGTCGTGACGGGCAACGAAGCCATGCAGGCCAAGCAGCGCCTGGAGCACCTGCTGGACATGAAGAGCACGATAAAGGCGCCCACTCTGGCCGCATCCGTCGTGGGGGAGGATGTGACCTCCTGGTTCCGCACCATGATCATCGACCGCGGCAGTTCCAGCGGCATCCGCGAGGGGATGGCGGTGATCGCCGCCGACGGCGTGGCCGGCCAGATCATCAAGGTGGCCCCCACATCGGCACGGGTGCTGCTGATCACCGACCATTCCAGCGGCATTGCCGTCACCATCCAGCGCTCCCGGGCGCGCGGCGTGGTCAAGGGCAAGGGGGAGGGGCTCTGCTCCATGGAGTTCACTACCCGGGAAGAGGATGTCAAGGTCGGCGACGCGGTGGTCTCCTCCGGCATCGGCGGCGTGTTCCCCAAGGGGCTCCCCGTTGGCGAGGTGACCATGGTCAAGCGGGGCGAGTACGGCATCTTCCAGACCGTGACCATCCGTCCGTCAGTGACCTTCGCCCATTTGGAGGAGGTGCTGGTCGTGCTGCGGGGTGGGTATGAGTAGGCAGTTCATGCTGCTCGTCTGCGCCGTTGTCGCGGCCGTTGTGCTGCAGGCCGCGGTGCTGCCGGTCCACATTGCTTCCCCTTTCAAGCCCGACCTGCTGCTGATCATCGTGGTATACCTGGCGTTGCGGGGCACGTTCCAGGCCGGCACCCCCCTGGCATGGCTGCTTGGACTTCTGAAGGACGTGTTCAGCGGGCTGTACCTGGGGTTGAACGCCTTCACCTTCCTGATCATCTTCCTGGTCATCAAGAATGTTGCCGACCGGCTCTATGCCGAGAGCACCTTCCTGTTCGTCGTCACCGTGGGTGTGGCCACCCTGGCCGCCACCACCTGCAACCTGCTGCTGCTGATCATGTTCACCCAGACCCCCGGCATTGCCTATCCCATGACCGCAGGACTGATCCCCCACCTTCTGACCAACGCCTTTGCCGCCTCTCTGGCTGCCTTGCTGCCCGGTTTCAGCGAACGCGAGGCCGTATGAACGAACAACGCTTCATACGCGAGAACATGGAGTCAAAACGCAGGATCCTGCTGCTCTCGTTTGTGGTCGGCGGGATATTCGCCCTGCTGGTGCTCAGGTTGTGGCATCTGCAGATCCTCAATGTGGAGGATTACCGCAGCATGTCGGAGAACAACCGGCTGCGTTTCGTGCCGGAAGCCGCTTCCCGCGGTGCGATCCTGGACCGCAACGGTACGGTGATGGTCAGCAACCGTCCCTCGTTCAGCCTGGCGGTGGTGCCTCAGGAAGTGAAAGACCGGGATGCGCTCCTGAACCAGTTGGTTGCCCTGTTGGGGCTCGACCGCCGGGAGTTGGTGGAGCGTTGGGAAAAGGGGAAGGGGAGGGCCCGGTACTATCCGGTGGTGCTGGCATCCAACATCACGCGCGACCAGGTGGAGATCGTGGAAGAGAATCGCCTGCGTCTGGCGGGGGTGGAGATCGAGATGAAGCCGGTCCGTGAGTATGCGGGCGGCACACTGGCGGCGCATCTGCTGGGGTACATCGGTGAGGTCTCCGAGGACGAGCTCAACAACAAGGGGTACGAGGAGTACAACCCGGGCGACTACATCGGCAAGAACGGCATTGAACGGAGCTGGGAGAAGGAGCTGCACGGCAGCGACGGCGGCAGGCAACTGGAGGTGGATGCCCGGGGCCGGGTCCTGCGCACCATCTCCGAGTCGTATCCCACGGTGGGCAACAGCGTGGTCCTGACCCTTGACGCCAACCTGCAGAAACAGGCCGAGCGGGCGTTCGGCGACCAGGCAGGAGCGGCGGTGGCCATGGATGTGAACAGC
>DATBXI010000261.1:0-2487 GCA_036514355.1 Desulfuromonadaceae bacterium | reverse complement strand
GGGTGAGATGGCGCCGCCGACGACGTAGACTCCCTTGCGGGTGGACTCGAAGTCGGCGGTCAGGAGCACCAGCCGGTCCCCTTCCTTGGCGATCTTGCACACTCCGGCGGCGCAGGCGATCATCTGGATGCCCAGCTTGTCGAAGATCGGCATGGGGCCCTGGGAGCCGATGCAGGCGATCACGTTCTGCATGGGAAAACTCAGGGCGTGGTACAGGTCGATGCCGTCCGCCTGTTCGAACACGTTGATCCGGATGACCAGCCGATCGACCCCTTCTTCGTCCACCTCGCCGATGCGCGGCGTGGCGCCGGGCAGCAGACGGATGTTGCCCCCCAGCAGGATCTCTTCGCCCAGACGCTGGGCGGTCTCCTTGTTCACGTCGAACTTCTCCGACTTATGCGCCCAGTAGACCGGCTGGGTATCGTTGACTTCGCGCTTGGCCTTGAGGATGGCGATGACCACATCGGCAGCGGTGTTGCCGCCACCGATGACCACGGTCTTGACCCCCACGTATTTGGTCGCGTCATCCACGTTCTTGGCCACCATCTTGGCGTCGCCGTACACCGACAGCTCGCGGGGGATGCTGCTGCCGAAGGCCAGCACCACCTTGCGCCCCTTGAAGGTCCCCTTGTCGGTGGTTACCGCCAGGTGATCGCGCTCGTCCTTGATGTCCTCGAAGGTGATCTCGGTGCGCACGTTGAGGTTTTCATGCTGGACGAAATGCTGGACATACTGGATATAGCTCTCCACCGTCACCGGCTTGTCGGGCGGCCGCAGCTCGTCCACCAGGAAAGGATCGGGCGCATCCTTGGGCTTGGAGGCATAGACGTGCTTTCCTTCCGGGTAGGTATTGGCGATCCCCTGAAAGACCGCCTTGCCCGATTCCAGCACCAGATAGGAAAGGCCGTGTTTATGGCAGAGATAGGCGGTGGCCAGGCCGGCCGGACCACCGCCGATGATCAGGACGTCATGCAGGGTATTCATGAAAACCTCGCAGATAAACTGATGTAATGCACCATGGTGTATAGCATGTCATCCGGCAAAGATAAAGCCTTAGCGATGCGGCATCCCCAGGGCGGGGATGGGCTGGCCTTTTTCTCGGGTTGCGGTACAATCAATCCAAATCATGCCAAGGAGGAAACCATGGAAGACAGGGATAAAAAGGTAGCGGCGGCGGCACTGTTGCTGGTGGCGGGCGGCATCATCGGCGCCGGAATGGCGCTTTTGATGGCGCCCCAATCCGGTCAGCGGACGCGCCGGGACATCTCGCGTTACGCCAAGCGGGTGAAATCCAGGGCCGACGAGGCGGTAGATGACCTGAAGGACAACATCAATGACCTGGTGGAGGCCATCGGCGACAAGACCGAAGACCTGGTGGAAAAGGGAAAGGACGTGGCCGGCAGCGCCCGCAAGGACCTGATCCGGCTGATCGAGGAAGGCGCCTCCCGGCTGGAGAAGTTCAGGACCAGGTTGAGCAGGATGGTGTGATCACCGAAGGGGCTGGGACGGAGACACTGCCGGCGGGACGGAAGGAGCGGCCGGGGGCGGCACGTGATGGTTGGTGCCGTTCGGCTGCTCTTTCTGCGGCAGCTCTTTTGGCTTCGGCTCCTTTTTCTGTTGCTCTTTGGGCGGAGACTCCTTGGGAAGCTGTTCCTTGTGTTGCGGTTCCTTCGGTTTCTGGTTTTCCTCCTTGGCAACGGGAAGAACGCTGATGTCGCCGTAGTAGCCGACCGCCGACTCGTGGGTGTTGTCGCTGTCCGTCATGAGGGCGATGGCGCCCACCTTGGGAGCCTCCTCGCCGAATGCGGCGCGGTAATCCTCCGCATAGTTCCTCTTGTGGGACGTCCAGTGCCCCGCCAGTTCATCCCCTGCATCCACCGCGATCATGACCATGTTGTTCGAGTAAGGACTACGTATCGTTTCGCCCTTGTGCAGGACATTGCCCCAGACGTATTCGATGGCCCGGGTGCTGGAAAAGAGCCCCCGCGGAAACACCACGTAGAGACGGGCAGCGAAGTCATGACCACCCTTGGTCCTTTCGTTCCCTTTCTTGACGGTGTGCTCGATCTTCCACGACCACTTGATGACCGGATAGACTTTGGGGTCGATCTCCATTTTGCGGATCAGCCCCGATGCCCCATCGCTGCTCTTGCCCACCAGCACGGTCTTTCCGCTCTCCGGTGCCAATGAATAGGTAGTGGCATGTTTGGTGCCGTACACGACCTGGTCCTTCCAGCCGGTCAGATCTCCGGCGCTGAATCGGGCGACGTGCAACTCCGGTTCGACCGGCTGGGCCGGTAAAGCAGCGGGGAGAAGCGCAACGAGACCGATGGATATTACAAAGGTGACGATCGGGATACGTGACATGGTCCGCCTCACGGGAGCGTAACGCTCATTTCACCCGCACGGGGTATCAGGCTGCTGAAATACTCGATTGACGCGAATCTGCGGGACGCCTGCGGCGGAATCAGGGAGCTGAAACGGCTG
>DATBXI010000260.1:0-4734 GCA_036514355.1 Desulfuromonadaceae bacterium | reverse complement strand
GTGGTGACGAAGCGGAGGTGCTTGCCGTCCTGGGTCATGAGGATGTTGACCCGCTCGTACCCCAGCACCTCGTGGAGCCCCTCGGCAGAGAGCAGCAGGATCTCCTCCAGGTTGAGGGACATCTGCATCTTGCTGCTGATGTGGTGGAAGTTCTTGATGTTGTTGTCCAGCACCAGGTAGCGGTTTTCGAAGATCTCCTTCTGGGCCGCCACCTCCTTGTGCAACCCGTCCAGTTCAATGGCCCGCTCGTGCAGTTCGTCGCCGTTCCGGCCGATCAGGTACCCCAGGGTAGAGAGGACCAGGGCGGTCCCCACGCCCATGTAGGTGTACATGGTGAACTGTTTGACGCTGGCAAAGGGGTCGCCGAACACCTGCCCCCAGAATGTCTGGGTGGTATCGTAGAACAGCAGCACGCGGATGGCCGTCCAGCCGACGGGCGCGGCGATGCCCAGCAGGAAGCCATAGACGGAAAATGCCGTGGAATGTCGTTTCATGGTGCCATCCTTGTGGACAAGGGTTCCTTACTTGGCGGGCGCCAGCTTTTCGTCGATGGAGTGGTAGATCTCATCCATCACCTTCTCCGCGTCGTCGATGTTGTAGGCGATGATGTTCTTCAAGTGGGTGTAGGAGTCCAGGTCGATCTTGTCGAAGAAAAAGCCGAGGCCGTTGTCGGCCACCCGGCTGACCGAGCCGTTGAAGGCGATCGCAAGCTCCGGAGACGTGCCGGAGAGGGCTATGGTGATATCCACCGGATCGCCCAACTGCAGGCGCTCATCGGTGACCAGGAACATGCCTCGCATGCTGAGGTTTTCCACGCTCCCCTGGAACTGGCGCTCCGGAGTCTTGATGGTGGCGGCCACGCGGAACGAAACGCGGGAAAATTTCCGGGTACTCATGCTGCACCCCCTCTACGAAAGATGCTCAACGGAAAAACCGATTCATAACTCCCCCTCCCCCCTCTTATCTCACGAGGGGGTAAAGCCCCTCCCCTTGCAGTAAGGGGAGGCGGGGGAGGGGTTACGCCGCAACCGCGACAACGCAGCTCAATCAGTCCTCGAAGTTGCCTTCAGGCCCCTTGTCGCTGCAAATACCCTTTGCCCGCTCCACAATCTGCTCCTTGGTCCAGTGGGCCGGATCCTCCACCAAGCTTCCCTTGGGGCCCACGTCGTGGGAACCTGCCCGGAGGATCGCCTCCATGGCCAGCGGCGCCGTATCCTGGCAGTTGAAGACCTCGGTCATGATCTTGTAGGCGAACGCTTCGACCCGCTTGGCCATCCGCTCCCTGACCGCCCGGGGCTGGGCCAGCAGCTTGTTCTCGAACGGGAGGTTCAGGTTCTTGTAGTCTCCTTTTTTCCATCCCTTGGAGTCGGCGTAGGCGACCATCTCGGCCCACAGTTCCTCGGTCATCCCTTCATCCTTGACCTTGATGAAATTGCCGTTTGCGTCCAGTTGGGCGTTGCCGTAGTCGTTCACCTCCAGCCCCCAGGAGATCATCTGCAGGGCCGTGGCCACGTTGGCCTTGGTGGTGGCGGTCTGTTGGGCGATCTCCCGCAGCCGCTCCGAACTGTTGCCGGAGGTGCCGTGCTGGGCGCCGCTGATCTTGTACGGGACAAGGGCATGATGGATATCGGCGGTGAGGTCGACCTGGATGCCGGCGTCGCTCGCCTCCAGGCCGTGGGTGGTGCCGTTGTTGAGGGCGATCCAGTCGGGGAAGATCTCGTGGGCGTTCAGCCCCTGGATCAGGAACTTGGCCTCGGGTACGGTGGAGAGCCCCTCTTTCCCTTTGATCTCCCCCACCTCGGTCTCCAGACCGGCCCATACGGGGATGAACGGGTTGATCTCCAGATTGGCCAGCAGGTTCTGGTCATCGGGGAGATGGGAGGCATCGATGGCAATGGAGGTGATCCCGGCCTCGAACATGGTGGGGACCTCCACCTTGGCGGCGGCCAGGTCCTTGTCGTTCTTGATCCCGTAGTGGTCGGCATGGATGGCCACCGGCACGGTGATCCCCAGCTCGTTGCAGAGGCTGTCCACGATGCGGGCCATGTTCCAGTAGTTCACGCCGCAGTAGGCCTTCTGGCCCCCTTCCGACTTGGCGATCTCGATGATGACCGGTGCGTTGGCGCGCTGGGCAGCGGCCAGCACCCCGCGGATGACGAAGTAGTTGCGGCCGTTGGCGGCCAGCGCCACTGCCTTGCCCTTGGCGAGCATGGCCCGGTCCACAACCTTGCCGCTGACGATCAGCGCCTTGGAATTGGGAAAGAGAACCTTGACATTGGGGGGGCGCCCCACCTGAAGCGCTTTCTCAAAATCCGCCGTGTAACCCATTCCACCCTCCTTGTATGTGTAATTAGTATCCGTGATCTGCGCGGGAATGCCATGCCGTGTTTCGGGAAGCCCTGCCACAGCCGTCTATACCTACCACGTAACTCCCTTTGAATCAAGGAGTAAACGGCGAACTTCCCTGTTGCCAGACCGTGGCGCATTGCCTATAATCAGCACTCGGAGTCAAGCCATGCCCCAAACCATTGCATTCACCCCTGCCCTGCTGGACAGTCACTGCATCGTCGATTGCCGCACGCCCCTGGAATTCGCCGAGGACCACCTGCCCGGAGCCGTCAATGTCCCCATACTAACCAACGAGGAGCGAGTGGAGATCGGCACCATCCACAAGCACCAGGGGCCGCTGGAAGCGCGCAGGCGCGGCCTGGAACTGACCTGTGGCCGCTTCGGCGCCATGGTGGCCGAGATCACGGCCCACGCCGGCAACAGGCCGGTGATGGTCTACTGCTGGCGCGGCGGGCTGCGCAGCCGTTCCATGGCAATCCTCCTGGAGATGACCGGCCACCCGGTGGTCCAGCTCCTGGGCGGTTATAAGGCGTTCCGCGCCCAGGTGACGGACTACTTTGACGCGTTTGTCCCACCCGCCCCCCTGATCGTGATCCACGGCATGACCGGCACCGGCAAGACCACCTTCATCGCTGGGCTCGACCGGAAGCAGTGGACGGTGATCGACCTGGAGGGGCTGGCCCGCCACCGCGGCTCGGCCTTCGGCTCCCTGGGGCTGGGGGATCAACCTGCCCAGAAGCGTTTCGACACCCTGGTGTGGGAGGCCTTCCGCACGGCCCCTGCCGGCCGTCCCATAGTGGTGGAGGGGGAGAGCCAACGCATCGGCCGGATCATGCTCCCGGGCCGGCTCTACGAGGTGATGGCCGACAGCTGCAAGGTCTGGTGCCACGCCTCCCTGGAAACGCGGGTCGCCCGGCTGGGGGCGGAATACGCCCAAGAGGCGTACCGCGCCCCCATGGCCGACGCCCTGGAGCGGATCAGGAAGAAGCTGGGCGGGGCGCGCCATGCCGAACTGACAGAGATGCTGGAACAGTGGGACGTGGCCGGCCTGGCCCGGGGGCTGATCGAGCAGTACTACGACAAGCTCTACTACAAGCACCGCCCCTGGACCCCGGACGCGGAGATCGAGCTGGAGGATTTCGGCGCGGCCGAGCAGCAGTTGGCGGCGTTCTGGGCCGCACGGCAGCAGGGATGCGCAAGCTGATTGCCTGTCCTGTAGCCCCTCGCCTTTCTTGCAACCGACACACCCTTGCCCTACGGGTATCGCACGGAACACACCCCATACTTGCTGCGTAAAGTTTCTTTACGTTTCGCGCCAACCCGCTCCACTACCGAATTTACAAGCCTTTTCCCGGTAAATGTAAAGTTTCTTTACGTTCTTAATTTATCCAATGATCTCAAACCGTTGAGAGGCATTTTCTCCTCAACGTAAAGTTTCTTTACGTTGTATCCCCCTCAAAAACACCTTATGTTACGTCATTTTGGCTGGCAGCTGCAGCATGCATCCATGAGAAGGCCCGCTGCACTGGCATCCATGACTTGTGGCATGGATATTGATGTATACATTTATTTTGCTCTGGACCTCTCGGACCGTATGCTTTGCGTGACGTAAACGGAATTCAGTGATTTGATGTCCAATATGGTGTTCAAGTTCAGGGCAGGATGACAATAGATATGAAGATCAAGGAGGCGTAGAAAGGCGAGTACTCAACTTCGGTAGACCTCGCGGCGGTGGCCTACTTTCACCACCCAAACGGTCAGTTGGCTATCCTGGATCGAATAGACGATGCGGTAATTCCCCTGACGCAGCCGGTATTTTTCCTGGCCGGATAGTTTTTCGCTGCCAACCGGGCGGGGATCTTCGGCCAGGCTTGCGATCCGCTCCATAATCCGTTGCAGGTCGCTTTTGGGAATGGCGGCCAAGTCCTTCCGAACCGAGTCCTTAAAGAAGATGTTATAGGCGGCCATTAGCCTTGAGCTCTTTCAGCACAGCCTCGTAGGATACAAGCGGCTCGTTGACCCGCTCCTCAAAGGCCGCCAGATCTTCGGCATCCTCGGCCAAGGCTCGCTGGACCACGTCGTTGACGATATCGGAGAGGGAGCGGGATGTCTCCAACGCCTTGTGCTGAAGCGCCCGGTGCATGGCAGGATCAAAATAAACGGTTGTCCGTTTGGTGAGTGCGCCCATGATGTGTACCTCCTGGCTTCACTTTAGCGTTATGAAGTCATAGCGTCAAGACGTTATGCGGACGATTCATTTGGGGAAGGAGCAAAAGGGACTAGCTGTTTTTTACGGCACAAAAGAGGTATAAGTCTGAAATCCACATTGCCATTAACATCTGACATGGAGGCAAGCATGAAATTCGTTGTATCCGCCTTACTGAT
>DATBXI010000259.1:0-6268 GCA_036514355.1 Desulfuromonadaceae bacterium | reverse complement strand
AACGGGGCGGCCATTGGCGAGGCGGTCCGGAAGGCCCGCCATACCATGATCGAACGGTACGGCGAGGATACCATCGTCTGGGCCGGATACATGCTCTACGGAGACCCGAGCACCCGTTATGTGCTGCCTGAAGTTACGGATGAGATGCATGGCGAAAAGCAGGCAGATAAGGAAGCTGCACTGCCTGCCTTCGGTGAGGCGGATTCTTCCGCCGCCGCGGCTGTAAAGGGTTGGCGTTACGCAGCGTATGCCATAACGACCCTGGCACTGGTAGCAGGATTGATGTTCTTCCTGGCAAAGCCCGGCCACAAGGGTGACAAGCCGCAGGCTGCGGCACCTGCCGCCACCGCAGAGGCTGACCGGAAACAGATCGACGAACTCGTGGCATCGCTGGCCAGCAGGTACAGGGAGGGGAAATTCGAGCAGGCGGCTCCGAGGGATGAGTGGAGCAGCAGACCGCTCACCCTGGCGGTCATGGACATCAGGACCGGGTCCGGTGAGGGGCAGGACAAGGGGGGCGAAAAGGTAGTCAACCTGTTGAACAAGTCCCTGCAATCGGATCAGGCCATCACCGTGGTGGAACGACAGATCCTGGACAAGCTTCTCGCCGAACTGAAGCTGGGATCATCGGCCCTGGCCGATCCGGCGACAGCGCTGCGTCTGGGTAAACTCTTTTCCGCACGCTTCATCGTGACCGGTACAGTAATGCCGGAGAGCGGCGGGCAGTCCGCAATCATCAGGCTTATCGACACAGAAACCTCAGCAGTCGGAAAGATGGTTTCGGCGCAATCGCCCGGAAAAGAGGCGGGTTCCGAGCTCTGTGGCGACCTGGGGCGCCAGATCGGCGAGTGGGCCAAGGCGGAATTTCCCCTCAGGGGGCGGATCATTACGGTGGCCGGGCAACAGTGCAAGGTCAATCTGGGCTCAGCGCACGGCCTGAAAAAGGGGGCCAGGTTGGAGGTGGTCACGGAGGCGAAGAAAGGTTCCGGCATCTACACGGTAACCGGTGAGTTGGAAGTAAGTGAGGTTGGCAAGGACACGTCTGTGGCAACGATTGCCACCACGGGCGCAAACGTAGCGGAAAAAGAAAAAATCCGGATAAAACTCTGATCTTCTGACCAATTAATTCGAAAGAGGAAATGTCATGCGTAAATCTTCCGCCGTAGCCGTCCTGTGGGCACTTCTTTCTGCGATTGCCTGCCCGTCCGCCTTTGCCCAGCAGATCGAGATATCCTCGTCGCTCAATCCCGTTGGTTCCGGTGCGCGTGCCGCGGGTATGGGAGGCGCCTTTATCGGCATTGCCGATGACGCCACCGCCGCGTCGTGGAACCCGGCCGGTCTCGTGCACCTGGAAAAGCCGGAATTTTCTTTCGCCTACGGCTACTTCTCCCGGGATCAGTCCTATTCGTCCTCCACCCATCCGGAACTGCCGACCGACAACAGCATGGACGCCAGCGGGATCAATTACGCCAGCTTTGCCTATCCCTTCACCCTCTTCGACAAGAACATGGTCGTTTCCCTCAACTATCAGCGTCTCTTCGACATGAACAAGAACCTCAAGGTGAACTACAACTTCAACCTGGGTGGCGGCGACCGCCTGAACGATTCCATCAACTTCACCCAGAAGGGATATCTCTCCACCATTACCCCGGCCTTTGCCATCCAGGTCATGCCCGAGCTGTATCTCGGGGTGGCGCTCAACATCTGGAGCGACTTCCTCGGCACCTGCAGTTGGGAGTCCAACTATAACTCAACCGGCACGGGGTCGCAGGGCGGCCTGCCCGTGACCGACGCCATTCATGCCACCAACAAGTACACGTTTTCGGGGCTCAACACCACCCTCGGCTTTCTGGTAAACCTCGATAAGTTCAGTATCGGCGGCGTTTTTAAATCCCCCTTTACCGCCAATGTGGACCACACCGGCACCCTTGCCCAGTCCGGCAGCTACACCCCGGTCCCTTACACCGCCGTGACCAAGGAAACCATCCAGATGGATATGCCCCTGTCCGCCGGCCTGGGGGTTGCCTATCGCCACAACGACAACTGGACCGTCGGCCTCGATCTCTACTGGACCCAGTGGTCGGAATATGTCCTGAGGGATGCCACCGGCAAGGAGTTCAATCCCATCACGACCAAGCCGATTTCCGAGGGAAGGCCTTCGGATACCTTCCAGGTCCGCCTGGGAAGCGAATATCTCTTCATCAATGGCAAGAGCGTCATCCCGGTACGCGCCGGTCTCTTCTACGACCCGGAGCCGGGCGCCCACGGCGTGGACGACTTTTTCGGATTTTCCGTAGGCTCAGGCTATAGCTACGGCAACTATTCGTTTGATATCGCCTACCAGTTCCGCAAAGGGAACAACGTCACCGGCGACATTCCCATCGACGGCGTCAACTCCACCATCACGCAGCATACCCTGCTTTCGTCGCTGATCTACCGGTTCTAACAACGGTAGTATCCAACAAGTTCATTGTATTGAGGCAGCCATGAGACTTTGTCAGCAACTTCTCGCATTACTTCTCCTAGCGCTTGTCGCGACGGCCCCTGCCGTTGCGGACGAGTTCCGGGGGAAATGGTGGCACTACTACGAACGCGGCATTTCCTATGGCGAGGAGGGTGATTTCGAAAAGGCCGTCAGCGACCTGCAGACAGCCATGAGAAAGCGCGAAAAAGATCAGCGCATGGCCCGCACCTACGGGATGCATTTCATAGATTATTTTCCCCATCGCGAGTTGGGCGTCGTGTATCTGGCCATGGGTAAGTTGGATGCAGCCATACAAGAGCTTGAGGAATCGATCCGCCAGGAGGAAACGGCGAAGGCAGCCTATTTCCTGAACAAAGCCCATAGAGAACAGCTTTTGCGACGGGGAGGAAAGCACGACGCTCCGGTGATCACCATAACCTCGCCGGCACCGGATAAAGCCGTGAGAGAGCAGGTCGTCAAGGTCAAGGGAAAGGTCAGCGGCAGCGGCTACATCGGCCGGCTTGTCATCAATGGCATCAATGCGGGTACTGACTTGGCACTGCGGGAGATGGAGTTCGAGAAGGAGGTCAGTATCGATGATCCCGACAGCCGGATCGTAATAACCGCCGAAGATCTGCTCGGAAATACGGTGGCAAAGAGCGTGACGGTGCATCTGGATACCGAAGGCCCGCTGATCTCGATCTTTGACGTAGTGGCCACGGATAAAGCCGGCAGGAAGTACATCCGGATCACCGGAGAGGTGACGGACGCTACCGGCATCCGAAAGATCACCGTGAATGACCGGCCCATCGCGGTCAAGGATGAGCGCACCTTCAACCTGGATATCGAGCAGGAGCGGGGGGGCGCCAGCCGGCTGACCATCAAGGCGTGGGACTCCCTGGACAACGTGACTGTGGCCGAATTCGACCTGGAACGGGAATTGGTGGCCTTCGGGAAAAGGCCGGAACCGGTGCTGCTGGCTTTCAACGGGCCGGGGATATTCTCCTCCGACCGGGAGCCACCAGTGATCACCCTCAAGGACAAGGGCGACATCCCCGAGCTCTTCGTTGACCGGTACTACGTGGATGGCGAGGTGTCCGACAACAACCGGGTGGACAGGATCATGATCAATAACCGTGAGTTGCCGGTCAAGAAGGGGAAGAAAATATTTTTTGGCAGCATGGTGAAGCTGAACGAGGGAAAAAACAGGATAAACGTTACTGCGTTCGACGCGGCCGGCAACAAGGGTAGTGCTGACTTTAGCGTTACACGGAAGGTGCCCGCGGTTATGCAGAGCGGCTCCCGCATGGCTCTCACCGTGCTTCCGTTCACAGGAAAGGTCAAGGATGCCGATTATGCGCAGCTGGCGGATGACTTCCTGACCGCCTCGCTCGTGGAGCAGAAACGGTTCATGCTCATCGAGCGGGAGAAGTTGAAACAGGTGCTGGCCGAACAGAAGCTGTCCAAAGAACATCTGACCGATCCGGGGCACTCCGTTAGGTTGGGCAAGCTGATAGCGGCCGACGCGCTTGTGGCGACGACCGTCAGGGAGGACAAGAAGTCCCTGGAGATCGTCAGCCGGGTGATTAACACAGAGACGTCGGAGATCATGGACGTCAAGGACGTATTCACCGAGGACAAGGGACATGCGCCGGTGAAGGAGCTGATGGACGGCCTTGCCGCAAAGCTGGCGCGCAGCTTTCCCATGGCAGAGGGTATCGTCTTGAAGGCATCCGGAAGCGACATCTACACCGATCTGGGCAGCGCGTCCAACGTACGCAAGGGAATGGGCCTGATCATCTATAAAAAAGGCCCGGAAATTAAGCATCCGATCACCGGGAAATCCCTGGGGAGCGAAACAGTTAAGATTGCCGAAGGCCATCTGGATGAGATTCAGAAGGAATTTTCCAAGGTGAAGCTGCTGGAGAAGTTCAGGAAGCAGAGCATAAAGGCTACCGATCTCGTTATTATGAAATGACTATTACATCAGATGAGTTGGAGGTTTCCATGGGGGTTCAAAGGCTTACACAAGTACTGACATTTCTGGCGACGCTCTTCTGCTTCTCCATTCCGGCGTTCTCGACGAGCGACTGGCAGCCGACCGCAGTTTCACCCAATGAACCGTATAGCCGGAGGATAAACGCCCTTGCCATTGATCCAAATAATGGCAGTGGCCAGACGATCTATGCCGGGACTACCTCCAACGGATTGTTCAAGAGCGGCGACGGTGGCACCACCTGGAGTGCGGCAAATGGATCTTCGGGTACCACGCTGACGGGCAAGACCATCAATGCCCTCGTGTTCGGCGGTGATGGGTACCTTTATGCCGGGACCACTTCCAGCGGTGTTTTTTGTAGCACTGACGGCGGTGCCACCTGGGCCACCGCTAACGGCTCCGACAATATCCTGGGCACTAAGACGGTCAAAGCGTTTTTGGTCATCGGCACAGATCTCTATGCCGGCTTATCCGGTGGCGGTGGGATCTATAAGTCGAGCAACGGCGGTGCCAGTTGGACATCGATGGTAACCGGCAAAGACGTCAACGCTCTGGCTCGTAAAAACAGTACCATTTTTGCGGGCACAGCTCCTAATAGTGGTCTTTTTGACGTGACTGACGATGAAAATACCTGGTCGTGGACCACGGTCGGAACCGGCCTGCCTGCGGCAACCGTGAATGCCGTAGCGGTGGATACGGCTGGGAACCTGTACGCGGGTATGACATCATACGGGCTCTGGAGGTACGACGTATCTACGAACACTTGGGGAAATATTACGAGTGGTGGATTGTCGGCAACGGCGTCGGTGCTTGCCCTTGCGACGAGTAGCAACGGGACGGTGTATGCGGGTACAAGCGCCGGAGGGTTATACAAGTCTACGGATAATGGCGCCAGTTGGATCATTGCCAACGATGGGCTCCCTTCAACAAATAACGACGTCAGGTCGCTTGCCATTGATCCCACCAATAACCAGACGGTTTACGCCGGCACCGGCATTAGCACGGGCAACGGGGTTTACAAAACAACCAGTGGCGGTGTGGTACCTTCTCCGGCGATAACTAGCCCATCCAGTATCAGCTTCACCGTTGGTATAACCGGAACATTCACCGTTAGAGCCACCGGTATGCCTATCCCTTCGATCAGTCTGTCCTCTGGAACCCTGCCGACTGGCGTCACCTTTGATTCTGCATCCGGACTGCTGAGCGGTACCCCGGCCGCCGGAACCGCTGGGAGCTACCCGCTTACCTTCATGGCCAGCAACGGCGTATCTCCCGATGCGCAGCAGAGTTTTACGCTGACGGTGAGGCAATCCCCAGCTATCACCAGTACCGCCAGTACCACCTTCACGGTGGGGACTGCAGGTAGCTTCACGGTGACGGCAACAGGATTTCCGGCACCGACCTTCAGCGCTACCGGGACGTTGCCGGCCGGCGTCTCCCTCAATTCCAACGGGACGCTGAGCGGGACTCCGGCAAGCGGCAGCGGCGGCAGCTATCCCATCACTATCAGGGCCAATAACGGCAGTTTGGCAACCCAGAGCTTCATCCTGCAGGTGAGTGAGCTTCCAACGATCACCAGTGCCGCCGCCAGGCAGTTTGCGGTAGGGGCAGAGATAAGCTTTGCATTCACGGCCGCCGGGTATCCAGTACCGTCGGTAAATATGAGCGGTACGCTGCCGACCGGCGTTACCTTTAATCCAGCCACCGGCATGCTGAACGGGGTTCCTGCGGTGGGAAGTGCCGGCAGCTATCCCATTACCGTTACGGCGACCAACAGTGCCGGCTCGGGTTCCCAGACCTTTACCCTT
>DATBXI010000258.1:0-4069 GCA_036514355.1 Desulfuromonadaceae bacterium | reverse complement strand
CATGGGTACCCGGTGCGGCGACATCGATCCGGCCATCCCGGCCTTCATGATGCAGAAGGAAAACCTCTCCGCCAAGGAGATCGACAGCATCCTCAACAAGAAGAGCGGCGTGATCGGCGTCACCGGCCGCTTCACCGACCGCCGGGACGTGATCGAGAACGCCAATGCCGGCGACCTCCGCTGCCAACTGGCCCTGGAGATCGAAGCCTACCGGCTGAAGAAGTACATCGGCTCCTTCATGGCTGCCGTGGGCAAGCTGGACGCCGTGGTCTTCACCGCCGGCGTGGGCGAGATGGGCGCACCCATCCGCGAGAAAGCCATCGAGGGCTTGGAGCACATCGGCATCGTCCTGGACCGGGAGCGCAACAAGAGCGCCATGACCCGCAAGCGGGAGACCCTGATCACCACCGACGACTCGCCGGTCAAGGTCTACGTCATCCCCACCGACGAGGAACTGGTCTTCACCGAAGATGTGGTCGCCATCCTGAACGGCACCTATACCGACCACATGCAGTTCCAGTACTCCTTCGGCACTGCGGATTTCGTCCGGAAGTAACGGATCCTGCCATACGAAACAAAAAAGCCGGCTCATCGCCGGCTTTTTTCGTATCAAGCATTGCGCAACGCCCTCACCCCACACTCCCATGGGGGAGGATTGATGGGGGCACACCCTACCCCTTCAGTTCCGCCTTCAACCCCTCCACCACCGCCTTTACCTCGGCCACCATGTCCGCGGCTTGGGGGGATTTCTCGTATTTCAGGTACTGCTCGAAGTAGGCCACCGCATCCCGAGTCCGCTCCTGGTCCATGCAGATACCCCCCAGGGTCAGGTAGGCCATGCCGAAGGTCGGATCGAGCCTGACGGCCTCGCGGCACTCCTCCTCGGCCTCTTCCAGTTCCTCCATGTCGTAGAGCAGTTCCCCCAGGTTGAAATGGGCGGCCGGGTCCTCGGGATCGATATCGATCCCCTTCTGAAAGGCATCCACAGCCCCCTGGCTGTCCCCCTTGCCGTACAGGGCATCCCCCAGGGCATTCCAGGCAAAGACATTCTCGGGTTCCAACTCCAGTGCCTCGTGAAAGGCGCGGATGGCGTCGTCGGCCCGCTCCTGGCTATTGTACACCAGGCCTATGCTGACCAGGGCGTCCGCGTCCTTGGGGTCCAGGGCCAACACCTGTTTGTAGCTGGCAATGGCATCCTTGTGCTGACCAGCCTCGAACAGCAGGTCTCCCAGGGTCGTCAGGGCATCGGCATCCTCGGGCGCCAGCTTCAGCCCCTCCCGGTACCGGGCGATGGCATCCTCGATGCTCCCATCCTCGGCCAGGGCGTCCCCCAGGTAGAACCAGGCGTCGGCGTTATCCCGGTGCTCCGCCCAGTACCCCTCCAGGACCGTGATCGCCCCGGCCGCATCCCCCGTCTCCAGCAGGTCGATCCCCTTGCGCAGCTCCGCATCCAGCAGCTTGTCCACCATGGCTGTTCTCCTTCTGCTCCGTGTATCGCCCAGCGACTGTTCCGGAAGATAGCAGACAGCCGCTAACATTTCCAGAACATATCAAGAACCGCGGACTTTTTACTTTCGCTAAAATTAAAAATACATTATAGTACACTCAATTACGCAATGGGGCGCCCGCATGAAAGAAAACCATCACTCCATCGGCCTGCGCACGCTGGAGGACATCAGTGCCATCATTCTCCACTCCCACGATCTCCCCGAGACCCTGGACAATATCGTCAGCATCGTAGCCCGGCGCATGGGGAGCGATGTCTGCTCCATCTACCTGCTGGAGGAGGACGGCGAGACCCTGGTGCTCAAGGCGACCAAGGGGCTTTCCAAGGCATCGATCAACCGCACCTCCATGAAGGTGCACGAAGGGCTTTCCGGCCTGGTGGTGGAGAGCCGCGGCATGGTCATGACCGACAACGCCCCGGCCCATCCCCGGTACAAGTACTTCAAGGAGACCCGGGAAGAGAAGTTCCTCTCCTTCCTCGGCCTGCCCCTGTTCGAGCGCAAAACCCCCATCGGCGTGATCGTCATCCAGACCCGCGAGGCCCGCACGTTCAGCGCGGACGAGATCAGTACCCTGCGCACCATCACCTTCCAGATCGGCAGCATCGTCCACAACGCCCGGCTCCTGGACTCGATCCAACACAAGGAACAGGAACGGGCCTGGTTCGAGCAGGAACTGGCCAAGCTCACGGCTCCGCCGGCCAACGGGACAGGCGGCCGCAAAGCCACCAAACCGTCGCCCGCCAGCCGATCATTCACCGGGACCCCCGTATCCAGCGGTTTCAGCCTGGGCCGAATCTACATCCTGGACCGCTTCAGCGACAAGGTCATCAAGGTGGCCAAGGTCGGCAGCAAGGCCGAGGAACAGCGCAAGTTCGGCACGGCCCTGGAAAAGGTCAAGATCCAGACCATCTACATGGAGAAGCGGGTCAGCGAGACCCTTTCGGAGGATGACGCCGCCATCTTCCACACTCACCTGATGATCCTGGAGGACCGCGGCTTCAGCGGCAAGGTCGGCGACCTGATCGACCAGGGCATGGGCGCCACCCGGTCCGTGCACGAGGTGGTGCAGCACTACGTCCAGGCATTCTCCGCCATGGAGGACCCCTACCTACGGGAACGCTCGGCGGACATGGAGGATATCGGCCGCCGCATCATCGACAGCCTGGAGGGGAACGGCAAGAGTACGGTGAAGCTGAAGGAGCAGCGGGTGATCGTGGCGGAGGAGATCTTCCCCTCGGACCTGGCCATGCTGGACCACGACAAGATCCTGGGGATCGTCACCGAAAAGGGGAACGTCTACTCCCATGCCGCCATCATGGCCAAATCCCTGGGCATTCCGGCGGTTCTGGGGGTGGGCGGGCTGATGGACGGGGCCAACGTCAAGGACGAGATCATCGTGGACGGCACCTCGGGCCACGTGTACCTCAACCCGGACGTCGCGGTCAGGCGGGAATACGAGCGGCTGGAACGGGACCACGCCAGCCGCCTGCGGGAATTGGAGGGACTGCGGGACCTGCCGGCCCTGACCAGCGACGGGACCAAGATCGTGCTGAACGCCAACATCGGCCTGATCTCCGACGTCAGGGTGGCCCACCTCAACGGCGCCGAGGGGGTCGGCCTGTACCGCACCGAGTTCCCCTACATGGCGCGGTCGGCCTTTCCCAGCCGCAGCGAACAGGCCGCCATCTACCACAAGGTCCTGGCGGAGTTCCCGGGCCAGCCGGTCAACATCCGCACCCTGGACATCGGCGGCGACAAGGGGCTGCACTACTTCAATCACCCGCGGGAGGACAACCCGTTCCTGGGATGGCGTTCCATCCGCATCTCCCTAGAGCAGCAGGACATCTTCCGGGACCAGCTGGCCGGCATCCTGCTGGCCTCTTCGGCGGGCCATCCCACCATCATGTTCCCCCTGGTGTCCGGTGTGGACGAAATCCGCCGGATCAGGGAGATCCTGGCCGCGGTCAGGAGTGAGCTGGAACGGGAAGGGCATGAGGTGCGGTCCGACATCCCCCTGGGGATCATGGTCGAGGTGCCCGCTGCCGTGCAGATCATCGAATTCCTCGTGAGGGAGGTGGATTACGTCAGCATCGGCACCAACGACCTGATCCAATACACCCTGGCCGCCGACCGCAACAACGAGCGGGTGAAGCAGTACTACAACCCGCACCATCCGGCGGTGCTCCATGCCATCAAGCGGGTGGCCGACGCGGCGGCAAAGGCGGGCAAGAAGGCCTCGGTCTGCGGCGAGATGGCCGCCGATCCGCTCAACGCCCTCCTCATGGTGGGGATGGGGATCCGGGAGTTCAGCCTCTCGGCCCCCAGCATCCCGGCGGTCAAGCAGGCCATCCGCGCCCACTCCCTGGAGGAGTGCCGCAAGCTGGCCCGCTCCGTGCTCGCCTGCCGCACTACCGGCGACATCACCCAGAAACTGGACCGGGCGAGGGAGCGGCTGGGGCTGACCTAAGACAGTGCAGGATGCAGGTGCGCTGGAACGCAAACGCCCCGCTTCCCAACAGGGAAACGGGGCGTTTTGGTGTACAGGGTTCATCACCTGCGGA
>DATBXI010000257.1:0-3305 GCA_036514355.1 Desulfuromonadaceae bacterium | reverse complement strand
CGACATCATCAAGCCGGCTGACAAGAAGTAAATGAAAACAGCCCCTGCGGTTGCAGGGGCTGTCGTCGGTCATTCCAGCTCGAAGACGTCTTTTCCGGCGCCGCACAGGGGACAGGTCCAGTCGTCCGGCAAAGACTCGAAAGGGGTTCCCGCCGGGATGCCGTGGTCGGGGTCGCCGAGGGCGGGGTCGTAGACGTACTGGCAGATGGTGCAGATCCAGCGTTGCATAGAAGGTCTCCTTTTGGGTTAGATGGGCAACCTGACGGGCTAAACTGTATATCAGGCCGGAGGGCCTGTCAACAGGGCACGACCGGTTGCGGCCGGATCGAGACAAGGGGTGGCGGTAATGATATTCGATATGGTGGTGGTTGGCCCGCTGTCGGTCAACTGCTTTGTTCTCGGTTGCGAGGCAACGCGCGAGGGCGTGGTGGTGGACGCGGGTGGTGATGCGGACCGGATCGTGGCAACGGTTGAGCGGCACGGCCTGAACATCGGGCAGATCATCAACACGCACGGGCATTTCGACCATGTGGGCGCCAACCGGTCGCTGGCGGCCCGTTTCGGGGCCCAACTGCTGATTCACGCCGCCGACGCGCCCCTCCTGGAGCGGGCCGCTGTGGTGGCACGCAGCTACGGGGTGCCGGGAGAAGACTCCCCCCAACCCGACGCGTTCCTGACCGACGGCATGGAGATCGCCTTCGGCACGTGCCGCATGCGGGTGCTGCATACGCCGGGACATACGCAAGGGGGCTGCTGTCTCTACCTGGAGTCGGAGAAGCGGATCATCACCGGCGATACCCTTTTTGCCGACTCCATCGGCCGGACCGACCTCCCCGGCGGCTCGCACGAGCAGTTGCTCCAATCGATCCGCACCCAGCTGTTCGTCCTGCCTGACGATGTGACCGCCTATCCGGGGCACGGCCCGGCCACGACCATCGGCCACGAAAAACGCCACAACCCCTATTTCTGAAGGGAACCCAGGTGCTCAAGGACAAACAGATCATCCTCGGCGTCAGCGGCGGCATTGCCGCGTACAAGGCGGTGGAGCTGCTGCGGCTGCTCACCAAGGCCGGTGCGACGGTTCATGTGGTCATGACCCGCGCGGCCCAGGAGTTCGTCACCCCCCTCACCTTCCAGACCCTTTCCACCAATCCGGTGCATACGGAACTGTTCAGCCTGATCTCCGAACAGGAGATCGGGCACATCTCCCTGGCCGACCGGGCCGACCTGTTCATCATCGCCCCGGCCACGGCCAATTGCGTGGGCAAGCTGGCCTGCGGCATTGCCGACGACCTGCTCACCACAACGGTCATGGCCACCAAGGCACCGGTCCTGATTGCCCCGGCCATGAACGTCAACATGTACACCAACCCCATCTACCGCGACAACGAGGAGCGGCTGCGGCGGCTGGGCTACCTGTTCGTTCCGCCCGAAAAGGGCACGCTGGCCTGCGGATGGGAGGGCGAGGGAAAGCTGGCCCTCCCCGAAACCATCTTCGAAGCGGCCGTGGCGGCGCTCACCCCCCGGACGCTGGACTCAGAAACCATCCTGGTGACCGCCGGGCCGACCCGCGAAGAGATCGACCCGGTGCGTTTCATCAGCAACCATTCATCGGGAAAGATGGGGTATGCCCTGGCCAGGGAGGCCCAGAGGCGCGGCGCGCGGGTCATCCTGGTCAGCGGTCCCGTTGCTCTGGCGCCACCTGTCGGGGTCGAACTGATAAACGTCGAGAGCGCCGCAGAGATGCGCGCAGCGGTCATGGACAGGGCCGCCGGGTGCACCGTGGTCATCAAGGCGGCTGCGGTGGCCGATTACCGCCCCATCGAGCGGGAAACCGCCAAGATCAAGAAGCAGAACGGGGAAATGACGCTGCAACTGGTAAAAAATCCCGATATCCTGGCTGAGTTGGGACAGTTGGCCGAGCGGCCGTTTCTGGTGGGATTCGCCGCCGAGACCCACGACCTGGAGAAGGCCGCGGCCAAGAAGCTGATGGAGAAAAACCTGGATATGATCGTGGCCAATGACGTCAGCCGGCCCGATGCCGGGTTCAACGTGGATACCAACGCCGCCCGGCTCCTCTTCCGCGGCGGCCGTGTCGTGGATTGCCCGCTCATGTCCAAGGACGCGCTGGCCGGCCTCATCCTCGATCACATCACAGACGAGTGTTCCCGCCAAAGACAACGCTGAAGATGCTCCGCTTCCCGCTGTGCAACTGTTCCAGCAGTTTCGGTTCGAGCAGTGCCCGGCGCAGTTTTTCCCGGAGCGCCTCCACCTGATCCATCCCCTCCGACTTGGTCAGACGCCCGCTCTTGTAGAGCAGGCGCAGGTTTTTCCGGAACGCCTCGGCCATGGCCAGGGCCCGTTCGCCGGTGGGATCCAACTGTAAGAGGTCCGATTCTTCGGGATGCTGCAGAAAGTCGATTACCGCCGCCTCGGTGAGCTTGAGGTATTCGTCCCGGTCGCTGTCGGCCAGCACGTAGCGGGAATTGCTGGACAGGGTATGCATCACCCGCTGCCACCGTTCCAGGCGCGACAGGAGCATGATGGAGTTGAAGATGCGCTTGTTGGTGCCGAAGGAGAAGAGGGTGGCGGTCAGCACGCTGCGCAGCAACGCATCGTTGGGGCGCTGATCGGTGCGGCAGACCGCACGCACCTCCTCCCACACCTGCTTTTCCACGAAGGTCTCGAACCGCATCTCCCAGTAGGCGTGTTTCATGGTTACGCTGGCAAAGGAGCGCATGGTCTTGTACGGCACGTAGTAATTGTGGGAGATGGTGTCCGCCGCCAGGTGGGAGAGGTAGCCGTAGGCGCAGGCCCGCTCGCTGTCCGTGCGGGCGGCGCGCAGCACCTTCTGGCCGATGCGCCAGCGGTGGCAGTTGAGCAGGTAATGGGTATATTTCTTGCCCACGATGATGTCCGCGGCGATGCAGCCGTACAGGTAGTCGCGGGGGTGGGCCGCCAGGATCGCGGCAATGCCGGCGGGGAGCAGGCTGATGTTTTCCAGCACGTTCAAGCCGACCTGGAGGTGGATGCCGCCCCCCCAGGCGTGGGCCGGGGCAGGCATGCCGATGACGGCGGCGACCAGGATGAGCAGAAGAAGAAAAATGGGCATGGTTGCTTTCATTGAACCGGCCGCACGGCCGGCGGATATTCCGTATGGTACCTTGCTCACCACTATGATACAACAGGAAGCATGAAAACGGGTCATTCATTTCATAGGATTGCAGTGGCATCCCTGAGGGAGTACGTGACGCTGCTCCAGGAAAGCGGCCTCGACGGCATTCCCGTGGCCCTGGCCGGTGCTG
>DATBXI010000256.1:0-8151 GCA_036514355.1 Desulfuromonadaceae bacterium | reverse complement strand
GCCGAAGGGCTGGTAACGGTGAACGACGAGGTCGAGCTGCGGCGCGGGCGCAAGCTGTACCCCGGTGACCGGGTCCGGTTCGGGGGCCATGCGTACCGGGTGGAACGGGCCGCCGCGGACCTCAAATGAATTGACTTTTCGGGGGTGTTGCAACTACACTGACCCCCCTGTGCTGGTGATTTCCGTGCCCTTGGCACGTTCCGGGAGATGATATGAATACACGCTTTCTCGACGCCTGTTGGGGCAAACCCGTGGACCGTACGCCGGTCTGGCTGATGCGTCAGGCGGGGCGCTACCTGCCCGAGTACATGGCCGTGCGCTCCAAGTGCACCTTCCTGGAGTTGTGCAAGACCCCCGACCTGGCCGCCGAGGTGACCATCCAGCCGGTGGACATCCTGGGGGTGGACGCCGCCATCCTGTTCTCCGACATCCTCACCCCGGTGGAGCCCATGGGGATGAAGCTGGACTTCGTGCCCGGCCCGGTGTTCGAGCATCCCATCCGGTCCATGGCCGACGTGGAGGCGCTGCGCATCCCGCAGATGGAGCAGGACGTCCCCTACGTGCTGGAGACGATCCGGATACTGCGCCGCGAGCTGGCTGCCAAGGTGCCGCTCATCGGCTTCGGCGGTGCCCCCTTCACCCTGGCGTGCTACATGGTGGAGGGGAAGGGTTCCAAGGATTTCGCCCAGATCAAGCGCATGATGTACAGCGCTCCCGATGTTTATGCAGCCCTGATGGAGAAGATCACCACCATGGACATGGAGTACCTGAACGCCCAGATCAAGGCCGGGGCCCAGGCGATCCAGATCTTCGACACCTGGGGGGGCATCCTCTCCCCGGTGGACTACGAGCGGTACGTGCTCCCCTACACCACCCGGCTGATCAACGGCCTGAACCGGCAGGAGACGCCGGTGATCCACTTCGTCAAGGGTGCCGGCACCATGCTGGATACGGTGCAGCGGGCAGGCGGCGACGTGATGGGGCTGGACTGGCACGTCAACCTGGGCCGGGCGCGGGACGTGCTCGGCACCATGGCGGTGCAGGGGAACCTGGACCCCACGGTGCTCTACGCGCCGCACGCGATCATCGAGCAGGAGGTCAAGCGGGTGCTGGACGAGAACGCCGGCCGGCCGGGACATATCTTCAACCTGGGGCACGGCATCCTGCCGAACGTACCGCCGGAGAACGCCCGGTTCATGGTGGAGTGCGTGCAGCGGCTGTCGCAGAAATAGGGACTGGTGAATGGAGACTGGGGATTGGCACAGGCTTTTACCGGTCCCCAGTCCCCAATCCCTAGTCCCCGTCTCATTCCCCAGTCCCCAATTGGAGCTCCCATGTCCATATTCATGAAAAACATCGTTGTGTTCGTCACCGACCTGGCCCGCGCCAAGGCTTTTTACGCCGATACGCTCGGCCTGCCCCTGGCCGGCGAGACCGAGATGCTGCTGGAGTTCTTCCCCGGCAGTTCCACCACCATGGGAGTGGCCCTGGCGTTGCAGGACGAGGCCCGCAAGCTGGTGGGCAGACACACGGGGATCACCCTGCGGGTGGAGCAGATCGAGCGGTTGTGCGACACCCTGACCATGGCCGGGGCGCGCTTCGTGGAGCCGCTGGAGTCGAGCCCGTGGGGAAAGATGGCGGTTGTAGCGGACCCGGACGGCAACCAGTTCGCCCTTGTGGACAGATAATTTTAGCACTCCACTTCTGCCACGGAGACACGGAGGCGCAGAGGAACGCTGAGTTTAATAGATTTTTGGTGCGACACCCCGTGTTCTGTGCTGTGAAATCTGTTCCGCATTTCTCCGTGGCTCTGTGTCTCTGTGGCAGATATCCACTGCCTTTTGATCTTCTTCAATGGGAATTGAGATGAAAATCGTCACCACCGCGTTGCTGCGCCAGGTCACCGAGCAGGCGCAGGCATCCCCCCGCCTGAGAAAGAACCACAACCTTCACCCCCGTGACGACTCCCGCTGCCACCGTCTCCTGAACGCCATCGAACCCGGTTCCTACATCCGCCCCCACCGGCACCTGGACCCGGAGAAGGACGAAGCCTTCATCCTGATGTCCGGCCGGCTGGGGATCGTCACGTTCGATGCGGCCGGCGCGGTGGCCGAGACAATGACCCTTGACCGCGAGAACGGCAACCTGGCCGCCGACATCCCCGTGGGGGTGTTCCACACCGCCCTCTCCCTGGAGCCGGGCACGGTCTTCTACGAGGCCAAGGCCGGCCCCTACCTGGCGTTGACCGAGGCCGAGCGGGCACCCTGGGCCCCGGCCGAGGACGACCCGGCCGCTGTTGCCTACCTGGAGCGGCTGCGGGCGCTCTTTGTGCCCTGACCCGGAGCAGCGATGAGGATTGCCGCATCCCTGGTCGCGTTGCTGTTGGTTGCCGCAATGGCCTGCGCCGCCCCCACCCCTCCCGCACCTGCTCCGAAAATGCGCCCCTATTGCGGCATCGGCGTGCTGATGCTGGCCATCCCCTCTGCTGACGGCGAATCATACCCCCTCTACGACGAGCCGGCCATTGCCCGCCGCGGTGTGCTGGACATGACCCGGGTCCCCCCCTATGAATGGATCTTCGGATCGCACGGCACCAGCCTGGCGCTGATGGTCATGGCCCGCAAGGGGGAGTGGCTGCGGGTGGCCTACGATGACGCCGGGCGCGAGGCCTGGCTGAATCCCTGCCGTCCGGCCTCCTTCCACCCCTGGGAGGAGTTCCTCAAGGGGCAGACGGGCACCCTGTTGCCGGGATTGCAGAAGCGGTACTATCAGCTCTTCCGGCAACCGGGAGCGGGCCCCCTGGCCACGCTGCCCCCGAAACAGCCGTTCCTGGTGGTCAAGCTGGAGCAGGACTGGGCCCTGGTGGTGGCTACCGGGCAGACGACGCTGGGGTGGCTGCGCTGGCGCGACGAGGACGGGCGGCTGCTGATGGGGTTGCCGTACAAAATCCGTTGACGGGGCGTTGCCAGGTATGTTAATGAAATCTCCATGGAAACCATGATCATTGCCATTGCAGCAGCACGAGCTATCGGCGCCGCGGCGCGTCATGCCGCAGGTCTGTCTGCTGCCCGCTGATCATCGTTTTCGCACGATACGCCACTACCAGCCGCGGACAGCACAGTCCGCGGCTGTTTTTTTTAGGCGACTTGGACATACATCGAAACGACATCACATAATCTGTGGAGGAAGCGCATGAGAATCGAACTGGTGCAGCCGGGAACCGGAGAGTTGACCTACGAGATCCGCAACATCGTCAATGTGGCGGAGAAGCTCCAGAAGCACGGCGTAAAGATCAACTGGGAGAACATCGGCGACCCCATCGTCAAGGGGGAGCAGATCCCGGAATGGATGAAGGAGATCGTGGCCAAGGCGGTCATGGACAACCATACCTGGGGCTACTGCCATACCCGCGGGGTGCTGGAGACCCGCGAGTTCATCTGCGACATGACCAACAGCCGCGGTGGAGCCCAGATCACCCCGGACGACATCATCTTCTTCAATGGCCTGGGCGACGCCATCGCCAAAATCTACGGCTGCCTGCGTCCCGAGGCCCGCGTGCTGATGCCGTCCCCCTCCTACACCACCCACACCCTGGGGGAAATCGGCCACGCCCATTCCGCGCCGTCCCTGTTCCGGCTCAAGCCCGAGGACCACTGGCGCCCGGACATGGAGGACCTGCGCAACCATATCCGGTACAACCCCAACATCTGCGCCATCATGATCATCAACCCGGACAACCCCACGGGCATGGTCTACACCGAGGAGATGCTGCGGGAGATCGTGGCCATTGCCCGGGAAAACGACCTGTTCATCATCGCCGACGAGGTGTACATCAACATCGTGTACAACGGCGAGCAGACCGTGCATATCAGCGACGTGATCGGCGACGTGCCCGCCATCTCCCTCAAGGGGATCTCCAAGGAGTTCCCCTGGCCCGGCTCCCGCTGTGGCTGGATCGAGGTCTACAACGGCCACAACGACGAGCAGTTCCGCAAGTACGTCAACCTGATCCTGACCGGCAAGATGAACGAGGTCTGCTCCACCACCCTCCCCCAGACCGTGATCCCGGCCATCGTGCGGCACCCGGAGTACGCGGCCTACCTGGCCGAGCGCATCGCCAGCTACGAGCGGATGAGCAACATCACCTACAACTACCTCAAGGAGGTGCCGCAACTGCTGGTCAACCGCACCAACGGCGCCTTCTATATGGCCGTGGCCTTCAAGGAGGGGCTGCTCACCAGCCGCCAGTCGCTGCCCATCGCCAATGCCGAGGTTAAGGAACTGGTGGAGGGGCTGGTCAACCAGCCGGGCGTGTCGCCTGACAAGCGGTTCGTCTACCACATCCTGGCCGCCACCGGCATCTGCGTGGTGCCCCTCTCCTCGTTCTCCACACCACTCCAGGGGTTCCGGGTTACGCTGCTGGAGAAGGACGAGAACGAGTGCCGTCGCATCTACCGCACCCTGGCGGAGCGGATCGGCGAGTACCTGGCATCCTAGACGCAAAAAGGGGAACGGCCATGCTGCCGTTCCCCTTTGCTGTCCGCATCCGCCCGAACCCGTTTCAGGCCTTTTTCTCGCTCTCCTCTTCCTTCCGGGGCTTGATCTCGATCTCGTCCTTGCCTTCCGATGCCTTCTTGAAGTTGCGGATGCTCTTGCCCAGCGCGCCGCCGATCTCGGGCAGCTTGCCGGCGCCGAACACCACCAGGACGATGACCAGTATGATTATCAGTTCGGGCATGCCAAATCCAAACATTCGATCCTCCTCTGCTGCGTCACGATTTGGGCAAGTATGTCATCGAAGCGTTAAAAAATCAAGCATTGCAACAGGCTGGAAAACGTGGGGTGCGCCCACTGCGGCGACATGCCCTAAGGCTTGAATGCACGGGCGTTTTTGCTGTTTCTGCGTCGTTGACAGCCGTTGGTCGGCGTGATACAAGCATGGGTAATTTTTTCCAGCGGTGAGGGCGCTCTATGTCAAACAGTCAGCACTCGAGCTTGTCAGCGATCAGGGTCAGGATGGTGACGACATCGCTTTTTGTCGCCGTGGCGGTGGGGCTTCTGCTGTATGCCGCAGGGGGCGGGGCGCTGGCCGTGATGGGTGTGGTGGCCACGGCCCTGTTCAGTTCGCTGGCGTGCGGGGTTTCCCTCAGGAACTCCATCGCCCGGCTCCGCGCCGAACAGTCCCGCGCCATGGCCCGCCTCCTGCCGGCGGATGACCTGACGGCCATTCAGGCCGAGGAAGACGACATGCGGGCGCTCATGTCGTCCTGGAGCGCGATCACGGAAACCCTGGAGGTCCGCCAGCAGGAGCGCCAGCAGTTACTGGACCAGATCATCGCTGCCGAGGAGCAGCTCAAGGTGATCATCCACAGCCTCATGACCGGCGACGAGAAGGAGATCGTCCAGGTGCGGGACGCAGTGGTCGCCATGGAGAGCCTGAACAGCGCCTTCAGCCTGGTGATCGTGGAACTGGACGAGCTGTCGGGGCGCGCCGAGGACCGGGCCGCCATCTCGGGGCAGATGAGCGCCACCACGGATGCCATTGCCGAGAACATCAACCAGTATTCCACCTTTGTCATCGAGACCGCCAGCTCCATCGAGGAGATGGCCCGCGCCATCAGCGAGACGGCCGCCAACATCCGCGGCCTGTCGGCCTCCACCGAGCAGACCGTTTCCTCCATCAACCAGATCAGCCACTCACAGACCAATGTGCGGGACAATGCCGAACAGAGCGCGTCGGCATCGGAAAGCGTGCGCAACCAGGCCCAGCAGGGGCTGCGCAGCATGGCCGCCACGCTCAAGGCCATGCACGAGATCGAATCGAGCAACGTGGAGTCCTTTGACGCCATCAATCGCCTGTCGCGCCATTCGGCACGGGTGGGGGACTTCCTGAGCGTCATTCAGGAGGTGGTGGAGCAGACCAACCTGCTCTCCCTGAACGCCTCGATCATCGCCGCCCAGGCAGGGGAACGGGGCCGCGCCTTTGCCGTGGTGGCCGAGGAGGTGCGCGCCCTGGCCCGCCGCACGTCCGCTTCCACCAAGGAGATCGAGGATCTGGTCCGCAACATCCAGAAGGAGACCGCCGCGGTGCAGCGCTCGGTGACCCAGGGTAAGGATAAGGTCAAGGAGGGAGTCAAGATCTCATCCATGGCCAACGATGCCCTGGTGGTGATCGAGCGGAGCGCCGAGGACGCCTCGCGCATGGGGGCGCGCATCGCCAGCGAGATCACCGAGCAGGCGACCGCCATCCAGCGCATCACCGAGGAGGCGGAGAAGAACCTGGAGCGGGTCCAGCAGATCACCCTGAACACGGCGCACCAGCAGGAAGGGACCACACTGATCGTCAAGAACCTGGAGCAGATGCGCGAACTGGCGCAGCGCATCAACTTCTCGGCCCAGGAACAGGCCAAGGGGAACCGTCTCTACCTGAAGAGCGTCATGCAGGACAGCGAGCGGACCCAACACCTGAAGCGGGAGGCCAGCCAGCAGATCGAGCTTGCCCGGCAGGCCGTGGCGGCCGTGCAGCGCGTGGAGGCACTGGTGGCCACCAATGCCATCGAAAGCAAGCGGATCATGGACGGCATCCGGACCTTGACCCGGCTCATCGACCAGTACCGCGGGGAGGAGGTTGCGGATGACCTGGACGCAGAGGCGCTCAGCTATGAATAGGCTCCTGACCCTCCTGCTGCTCCTCCCCTGGCTGGCCGCACCGGCCGCTGCCGCGGATATGGAGATCACCCCCTTCCGCACCGTCAACCAGAGCCCGCTGACGCAGATCTTCGGGCTCCCCGCCGAAACGGGCGCCACCATTACCCCGCGGCGGCACGTCACAGTCAGCCTTTCCCAGGATATCGCCAACGATTTTGCGCTGAGCAGTGCCGCGAACGAGAGCATCCATCTGGACGGAGAATCCTACCGCTGGACCCTGTCCGGCCGGTACGGCATTGCCGACGGGTTTGAGGCGGGCATCGAAATTCCCTATATCCTGTACGGCGGCGGCATGTTCGACGGCTTTGTGGAAGGATGGCACCGGACCTTCGGCCTGCCCAACGAGGGGCGCGAGTTCGTTCCCCGGAACCGGCTGCAGTTCAGCTACACCAAGAACGGCGTGCAAAAGCTCACGATGACCCATGCCGGTTCCGGCATCGGCGACATCAGCCTGACCGGCGGCATGCGGCTCTACGACGAACGCACGGACGACTCCCATGACAGCCTGGCCCTGCGGGCGGCCCTCAAGCTTCCCAGCGGCGACAGCGCGAACCTGCGCGGCAGCGGCGGCACGGATTTCACCCTGCTCCTGTGCGGCGGCATGAACAATTTTACCGAATGGGGCACCCTGGGCATGTTCGGGTCGGCAGGGGGGATGGTCATGAGCAAGGGCAACGTGCTGGCCGACCAGCAGAACACCCTGGCCGGCCTGGGGACCGTCGGGCTGGGGTGGGCGCCGACCGAATGGATCTCGTTCAAGCTCCAGCTCAACTGGAATACCCCGTTCTTCCACGGCAGTTCGCTGAATGAGCTCTCCAAAACCTCATTCATGCTGGTCTCCGGCGGTGCCATCAGGTTTCCCGGCGACTACCGGCTCGACATCGGCGTTTCCGAGGACGTGGCCGTGAGCACGGCCCCGGACGTGGCCCTGCACCTGGGGCTCTCCAAGCAGTTCTGACACGGGTGCCCCGCTCCCTGCGGGGCGCCCCATGCTTTCCTCCCACTTCCCCATTTTCTTCCGGGCATGTTCAGGCGGGAGATGTCTGATGGCTAAAACCCCGTTTGCTTGTTGTTTACAATGAGACCGCGATAATCTATACTGGGTTTCCTACGGGGAAACGAACGATGCACACCACGGTCAAGCGGTTACTGAAAAATGGCGAGATCCTTGGGCATGTGACTGATCTGTGCGACGGAAACCTGCAGATCATGGACGCCGACGGCACGTGCGTGTATGACGCCGCGGGTACGGCGGGGAGCGCCGGCAGGGCAGCGGCCGGTCCGGCATGCCCGGTCGTGCTGGGCGGGGAAATCGTCTGCCTGGTGACGGGAACCCCGAAGGCCGCCGCCGCTGCCGCCCTCATCACCGCCATGCTGGCCATGGATGAGGAAAAGCGCGACCTGGCGCGGGATACGTTGTCCAAATACCGGGAAATCAATCTG
>DATBXI010000255.1:0-4197 GCA_036514355.1 Desulfuromonadaceae bacterium | reverse complement strand
CTTGTTTTTGTCTTGCCGTTCTCTGTGCCTTTGTGAGCTTGAGCGAACGCCAGTGAGCGGGTGAGAGAATGGTTCGGATTGCGTGTGTGATGCGACCTACGAAAGCCGTGTCTTGAAATCTGCATAGCCGAAGCTGCGCATGACCTTCAACTCGCCGGTTTCAGGCTCATAGGTGCAGATGGCCGGGTGCTGGATGCCGTTGAACATGGTGGTCTTGACCATGGTGTAGTGGGCCATGTCCAGGAAAGCCAGGCGGCTACCCGCCGTGAGGGGCTGTTCGAAGGACCAGTCGCCGATTACGTCCCCGGCCAGGCAGGACGGTCCTCCCAGGCGGTAGGTGTGGGGCTTTTCACCCGGGTTGAAGCCCTCCTCGATCTCGGGACGGTAGGGCATTTCCAGGATGTCCGGCATGTGGCAGGTGGCAGACACGTCCAGGATGGCGATCGCCATCTCGTTGTGCACCACGTCCAGCACCTCCCCCACCAGGATGCCGGTGCCTATGGCGATGGCCTCCCCCGGCTCCAGGTAGACCTCGACCCCGTACTTGCCCTTGAAATACTTCACCAGCTCCACCAGGGCGTCGATGTCGTACCCTTCGCGGGTGATGTGGTGACCGCCACCCAGGTTGAGCCATTTCATGCCGGGCAGGAACTGGCCGAATTTCTCCTCGAACACCTTGGCGGTCCGCTCCAGCGGCTCGAAGAGCTGTTCGCACAGGGTATGGAAGTGCAGTCCCTCGACCCCTTTGAGTGACTTGCCCTCAAACTCGGCCCGCGGGATGCCGAGCCGGGACTTGGGGGCGCAGGGATCGTAGATGGCGGTGTGCCCCTCGGTGTGCTCCGGGTTGACGCGCAAGCCGATGGAGACGCGCCCGGCTGCCTTTTCCCACAGGGGGCGGAAGCGCTCCAGTTGGTTGAAGGAGTTGAACACCAGGTGGTTGGATATCCCCAGCAGCTCCACCACGTCGCTTTCCTTGAAGGCTGCCGCGAAGCTGTGCACCTCGCGTCCGAACTCCTCGCGACCCAGGCGCGCCTCCCACGGGGAGCTGGCGCAGACGCCGTGCAGGGTCTCCCGGATGATGGGGAAGACGCTCCACATGGCAAAGGCCTTCATGGCCAGGAGGATCTTCGCACCGCTCCGCTGCTGCACATGGTCCAGGATGGCCAGGTTGTGGCGCAGCCTCCCCAGGTCCACCACGTAGGCAGGTGAGGGGGCAAGTTCGAGGATTTTTTCGATGTCGATACCGGTCACGAAGTTGCCTTTTGGTCAAATGCTCCCTCTCCCCGCGTGGGAGAGGGCTGGGGAGAGGGGGATACCCTATCCATTACAATGTCTCTTGATCACATCAATAACCCCTTCGATATTCAAAAGGATCTCGTTGTTCCAGAAACGAAGAACGGTGAAGCCCTGCGCGTTAAGCCAGGTAGTACGTTCCTCGTCTTTCTCAGCCTCTTGTGCGTGCTGTCCGCCGTCTGCCTCAACGATCAGTCTCTTTTCGAAACAGACAAAATCGGCTATAAATCGACCGATTTGCTCCTGGCGCCTGAATTTTAGACCATCAAGCTGTTTGGTTTTTAGATGTTTCCATAACAGGCGTTCTGCGTCTGTAGAGTTCTTGCGTAAGTCCCTTGCTGTCCGTGTCAGGTTCAGTGGCATCCCACCGCCCTCCCCCTAGCCCCCTCCCATGAAGGGAGGGGGAACATGGGATTACAGCTCCGGCCATTCCCCTTCGACCACCACTTCAGGCAGCCCCATGGGTCCGAGTTCCTTCAAAAAGGCCTCCGGGTCGAACTGCTCCATGTTCCATACGCCCGGTGCATGCCATTTGCCGGTCAGCATCATGATCGCCCCCACCACGGCCGGGACGCCGGTGGTGTAGCTGATGGCCTGGGACTGGACTTCCCGGTAGCAGGCCTCGTGGTCGCAGATGTTGTAGATGTAGACCTGCTTGCGCTTGCCGTCCTTGAGACCCCGGGCGATGACGCCGATGCAGGTTTTTCCTTTGGTCAGCGGCCCCAGTGAGCCGGGATCGGGGAGGAGCGCCTTCAGGAACTGGATCGGCACGATCCGCTGCCCCTGGAACTCCACCTCGTCGATGCGGGTCATGCCCACGTTCTGCAGCACCTCCAGGTGCTTGAGGTAGTTGTCCGAGAAGGTCATCCAGAACTGGGCCTTCTTGATGGTGGGGATGTGCTTGACGATGGACTCCATCTCCTCGTGGTAGAGGCGGTAGATGTTCATGGGCCCGATACCGTCCGGAAAGTCGAAGACCCGCTTGGTGGCAAGAGGCGGAGACTCCTGGAACGCGCCGTTCTCCCAGTGGCGGCAGGTGGCGGTCACCTCGCGGATGTTGATCTCCGGGTTGAAGTTGGTGGCGAACGGCTGGCCGTGGGAGCCGGCATTGGCGTCTATGATGTCGATCTCTTCAACGAAATCGAGATATTTCTTGGCCGCCAGGGCGGTGTAGACGTTGGTGACGCCCGGATCGAAGCCGGAGCCGAGCAGGGCCATGATCCCGGCCTGCTTGAAGCGCTCCTGGTAGGCCCACTGCCAGGAGTACTCGAACTTGGCCGTGTCCAGGGGCTCGTAGTTGGCCGTGTCCAGGTAATCCACGCCGGTCTCCAGGCAGGCGTCCATGATGTGCAGGTCCTGGTAGGGGAGCGCCACGTTGATCACCAGCTTGGGCTGCACCTGCTTGATCAGGGCCACCAGTTCGGGGACGTTGTCGGCATCCACCTGGGCGGTGTTGATCGGGGTCGCAATCTGGGCCGCGATGGCGTCGCACTTGCTCTTGGTGCGGGAGGCCAGGGTGATTTCGGTGAAGATGTCGCGGCGCTGGGCGCATTTGTGGGTGACGACCTGGCCGACGCCGCCGGCGCCGATGATTAAGACGTTGCTCATGGATATGGTCCTTCCTGCAAATGAATTTTTAAAACAAAAATCTGAAAAGCTTTCACCACGGAGGACACAGAGGTACACAGAGGAAAATCAAACCAAGACCTGATTAGCGCCCATCTTCCGCTGAACCCTTCTCCCTGAGGGAGAAGGTGGCCGAAGGCCGGATGAGGGGGAATCTGCGCAATAAAATCCGGCTTTTCCCCCTCACCCTAGCCCTCTCCCTCAGGGAGAGGGGCCTGTTTGAAATCGCAGCGGAAGATCAACGCTAATCAGAAACCAAGAAGAGGTTAGTAACCCTCTCGGCTCCGGGTTTTGCTTCCTCCTGGGTTTTCCTCCGTGTCCTCTGTGGTAAATCAGCTTTTGAATGAAATTGGAACATAATACGGGTATTCGCTTTTCAGCACAATACCCGTAACAGAAAATTTACAATCCTGATGTCAAACTAACTGTACGCCGGCCTTTTTGGCTGCTTCCGCGAGCTGCTTGTCCATGGTCGCCAACGGCGTGCCCAAGCGCATGGCCAGCTCCAGGCAGGCGGCGTCATAGGCGGTCAAACCATATTCCCGGGCAAGCTGGTAGCTCCCGTGCAGGGCGCGGTGGGTAGCGTCGTCGTCGATGGTGATGGGAAGGTTCTCCAGCAGTTCGATGAATCGGGTCGCCTCCGCTTCGCTGCACCGTCCGCGCCGCTCGGCCATGATGAGGACGTTGGCGATTTCCAGCGGCCAGAGGTTCGGAACGAGCGCTTCCCCCTCGTTGAGGCCTTCCAGCACTGTGGCGGCGTAGTCGCCTCCCTCGTCATCGAAGAACCAGGATGCGGCCACCGAAGCGTCCAGGACGAAATGGTTCATCGCCGTCCCTCGGCTATCATGTCCTTGATCGGCATATCGGCATGTCGCCCCTTGGCCAGGGATTTCATCTCCGCGATGATCCCGCGCACGTCATGCTGCCGTACCGGCTCCACCGGCACGAGGCGGGCTATCGCCTTGCTGTGGCGGGTGATGGTTATCTGTTCACCCTGCTCGACCTTTGCCAGCAGTTCGGGGAGGTGGGTTTTGGCTTCATAGACGCCGACGTTCATATGACCTCCATAATGTTGGTCTGATGTAGACCGGAATATATCCATTATGTGGTTTGTGCAAGAGGAAACAAGGGAATGGAGAACATATCTTCTGATGGGATATTGCCTTTCCCGTAAAAGGTTTTGCTCTCGCAATGGACGAAGGAATCTGGTAAAAGTGGGGCATCTTTGAGGACTAGAGGGGGATGACGGTGATCTGTTCCATTTGGGAAGATCACCGG
>DATBXI010000254.1:0-8597 GCA_036514355.1 Desulfuromonadaceae bacterium | reverse complement strand
GGCCGACATGATCAACTCCATCGCCATTGCCACGGAGGAGCAGAGCGCCACGACGAGCGACATCTCCCGCAAGATCCACCAGGTATCAGAAACCACCGGCGAGATCCAGGTGCAGATGGAGAAGTCTCTCGCCACCTTCGGGGAGCTCTCCAAGACAGCGGAACAGATCTACAACACGGTGGGCAAGTTCAAGGTGGGCAATTCCCACGATACCATCAAGGGGGTTGCCGCCGAACTGCGGGACCGGGCCGTGACGGCCCTCGAACGGGCCATCGCCGACGGCCGCATCAGCCGTGATGCGCTGTTCAGCACCGATTACCAGCCGATCCCGAACACCATGCCGCAGAAATACACGACACCCTTCGACCGGCTGTTCGACGAGATCATCTCCCCCATCCAGGAAGAGATCGTGGCGCGAGACCGGAGCATGTTCTACGCCATCTGCGTCGACCGTTCCGGCTACTGCCCCTCGCACAACAAGCGGTACAGCCAACCGTTGACCGGGGATCCCAGGAAGGACAAGGACGCTAACCGGACCAAGCGCATCTTCAACGACAAGACCGGCAGCCACGCCGCCGCCAATGAGGAGCCGTTCCTGCTGCAGACCTACATGCGGGACACCGGCGAGGTGATGAACGACATGTCCACCCCCATCGTCATCGGCGGCAGGCATTGGGGCGGCGTACGCATCGGGTATGTCAATGAGGATTGAGCCGACCAGGCGTAAGCGCCCCCACAGCAATGAAAATGGCACCTGTTCGTTTCAAAAGTTCTTGACAGCCACGGCGCATTTCCTTAGTATGAATTCTTCATGGGCCTATAGCTCAGTTGGCTAGAGCCACCGGCTCATAACCGGTTGGTCCCAGGTTCGAGTCCTGGTGGGCCCACCACAATTCACCCCAAGGAAGACGCAGCCGGATGCCGGCAATATTTCGATCGGGGCAACCCATCATAACAATCCCCAGAGAGTGCACACCGACAGGTTGCACTCTTTTTGTTTGTGCCGAATGAAAACCGCAAAATTGTCGGATATAGTTGGAATAATTAACAAAATAGCGCCACAGCATCTGGCGGAATCATGGGACAACTCCGGGCTGCAACTGGGCGACCCCACCGCCGACGTGAGCCGCATCATGGTTGCCCTGGATCCCACGCCAGCGGTGGTTGCCAGCGCCCTTGCCTCGTCCTGCCACCTCCTCGTCACCCATCATCCCCTGATCTTCAAGCCGTTGAAATCCATCTCCAGTGCCACGTCGCAGGGGAGGCTGATTCATGCCGCCATCAGGGAGGGGCTGGGGATCATCAGCATCCATACCAGCTACGATATCGCCATGGCGGGTCTGAACGATCACCTGGCGCAACACCTGGGGGTGGGCGGCTGTACACCGCTCAAGGTCACGTCGTCGCAGGAACTGGCGAAGCTGGTGGTGTTCGTGCCGGAAACGCATCTGGACCAGGTGCGTACAGCCCTGTTCCCCCACGCCGAACAGTTGGGCGCCTACCGGGACTGCTCCTTTGCGGCAAGCGGCGAAGGGACCTTTACGCCACTCCAGGGTGCAGCCCCGTTCATCGGCAGTATCGGTTCACTGGAGCAGGTCGCGGAACGACGCCTGGAACTGCTGGTCAGCCGCCCCAACGTGCCGCGGGCCGTCAAGGCGCTCCTGGCCAGCCATCCCTACGAAGAGCCGGCCTTTGACATCTATCCGTTGCTGAACGAGGGGGTGCGTCTGGGCCTGGGAAGGATCGGGCGGCTTGAGCGCTCCGTCACGCTGGCGGCGTTTGCCGCCCAGGTGGGGGAGCGGTTGGGGGCGCCGGGGCTGCGCTATGTGGGCGACCCTGCTGCCATGGTGAACAAGGTGGCCCTGTGCAGCGGCAGCGGCGCATCCCTGCTGCGCGATGCGGCCCGCAGCGGCGCGGACTGCCTGGTGACGGGAGACGTGAAGTATCACGATGCCCGCGATGCCGAGGACCTGGGCATCACCCTGATCGATGCCGGTCATTTTCCCACGGAACATATCATGGTCGCCCATGTCAGCGACCAGTTGCGACGGATGCTCGACGCGGCTGGATACGCCGACTGCCGGGTACTGGCCTGCGACGTGGAGCAGGAACCGTTCAGATATTGCGACTGCAATAATCCATAACCATACCATCATACCGGGAGGAAGCAGATTTGAAAAAGAGACTTGAGATGCTGGAACAATTGCAGGAGATCGATCTTCGGATCGATACCCTGAAAAACTCCCAGGCCGGCCTTCATGGCGAGTTGAACGGGATCGAGCAGGGACTGGTCGCGGCCCGCGAGGAGGTGGCCGGCCTGGAGGCGCGCATCGCCCAGGTGGAGCAGGAAAAGACGGAACGCGAGGAACTGCTCGCCACCGAGCAGGAGAACATTCGTCGCTCCGAGTCCCACATGAAGGAGATCAAGACCAACAAGGAATTCCAGGCCATCGGGCGTGAAATCGCCGCGGCACGCAAGCAGGCGGCCGAACTGGAAGAGCAGCTCCTGCAGAAGATCGGGCAGATAGAGGAGCTGAAGGGGGAGAGCGCCGCCAAATCGGCCAGTGTGGCGGAGCTTGAGCAGAACACGGCCCAGCGCAGCCAGGAAAAGCAGGCCGAGATCGCCGCCATTCAGCAGGATATCGACACCGATCTGGCCCAGCGGGAAGAGATCGCCAAACAGCTGCCCGCCAACCTTATCAAGCGCTACACCCTCCTGCGCGAGCAACGGCGCGGCCAGGCGCTTGCCATCGCCCGCGACGGCTACTGCCTGGGGTGCAACATGAACCTTCCCCCGCAGCTCTACAACAGCCTCTTCCGCGGCGACGAACTGATCAGTTGCCCCCATTGCCAGCGGGTGCTCATCCTGAAGCAGCAGCCACAGGCATAGATGTTAGAGGATGGTCATTTCGGCACAGCAGAAGGCTCCAGATGCAAGGCGCGCGCAAGCTGAGGAATGAGACGTAGCAGCGCTACGTCGCAGTGACGAAGATAAGCGCAACGCCGCAGATGGACCTTATGCGAAGCCGAGCAGGTTTGGTTGAAGTAGTCCAGATGGCCGCGATTCTCCGAGAATCGAGGAAAGTCCGGGCTCCACAGGGCATGATGCTGGATAACGTCCAGCGGGGGCGACCCCAGGGATAGTGCCACAGAGAGAAGTCCGCCTGCCACGTGCAGGTAAGGGTGAAAGGGTGAGGTAAGAGCTCACCGGGTCCGTCGGTGACGGCGGATGCCAGGTAAACCCCATCAGGAGCAAGACCTAATAGGGAGGCGTCAAGGGTGGCCCGCCCGTGCCTCCGGGTTGGTCGCTTGAGGCTGCCGGCAACGGCAGTCCCAGATGAATGGCCATCGCCCGGCAAGGGGTAACCCGCCCCGGGAACAGAACCCGGCTTACGGACTGCTTCAGCCAATTTTTTTCGAGAACAACGGTGAGTGATCAGGAACAATGGGATCGGGCCGTCAAGGCCGCCGGCAGCGCCTATGCGCAGTTGCCCCTGGAAACCAGGGGGCAGCTTGACGGGCTGATCGGACAGATCATGGGCATCAAGGAGGAGCTGGTCGAGCGGACCCGCGCCGCGGGCAGCGCCTCCACCTGCCGGACCTGCGCCGGCCAGTGCTGCCGGAACGGCAAGTACCACGTCAGCGTACTGGATCTGCTGGCCTATTGCAGCAGCGGGACCGCGCCGGTGGTACCGGACTTCGGGCCGGGCCCGGTCTGCCCCTATTCCGGGGAGAGCGGCTGCCGCATGCCGCCCCGCTTCAGACCCATGACCTGCGTGGTATTCAACTGCGAACTGATCGAGGACCCCATGGGCCCGGACGAGCGCACGGCCCTGTACGCGGGAGAGCAGCGGCTGCGGGACGCCATCGCCCGGGCGAGCCGCCTGACCGGCCAGCGTCTCGACCGGGCGCTTTTGCTCAGCTGCGATACGTAACAGGCAATTCCAGTTTCATCCCAACCAGCGAGGATACGCCATGGCAACAACCCACGACATTGTATTGATCCATATCGATAAAAAACCGGGTTTCTACGCCCGCATCGAAGAGATTACCCCCGACGTCAAGCCGGGCTGGTGGCAGGTACGCCTGATGGTCTTCACCTTTCCCCTGCAGGTGTTCACCTGGATACTGGACGAGCACCAGCTGGAAGGCGCCGACTTCACCATGGGGGGGACGCCGATCCGCATGGAACCGGTGGTTTCGCCCGTGGAGGAGGAGCGCCTCCAGAAGCAGCAGGAGGAAAAGGAGCAGCAGGAGCGCGCGCGCCGGGACGGTAGCGCCTCCAAGGTGGTCTCGCTCCTGGACCGGCGCAAGAAATAGCCTCACTCATCGCGAACAGCAGCGTGAGCCTCCCCTGGAAACAGGGGAGGTTTTTTTATGTACCTGTTCTAAGAACTACTTGATTTATCTTGACACACCCATTGACCGGCGCTATATATTCCCGCATGGTGGTAAAAAGTGGTATTTGGTGGTAACAAATGGGAAGGGGCGCCATGTTCGGGGGAGAAAACCTGAGCACAATCGATAGCAAGGGGAGAACCAGTATTCCGGCCAAGTTCCGCGAAACCCTGGCAGACGTCTGTGGTGACGAGCGTTTCATCATCACCAAGGCCACCCCGGTCGATTTCGGGGACGGTTCCTACGGCCGTGGCCTGTCGGTCTATCCCGCGGGGGATTGGCGCGAGTTGGAGCAAAAGATTCTGGCCAACGAGGGTGGCTTCACCTCGGTCCAGTTGAACAGCATCAAGCGCCAGGTGCTGGCACCGGCCGTGGAGTGCAGCGCCGACAAGCTGGGGCGCGTGCTGATCCCGCCGGCGCTGCGCGTTCACGCCGGTCTGGAGCGCGACATCTGGTTCGTCGGCATGGGCAGGCGCTTTGACGTCTGGAGCAAGGAAACCTACGGCCGGGTCAATGCCCAGGACGAGAAGAACTTTCCGCAGGAATCCGAAGCGCTGGCCAGCCTGGGGCTCTGAGTGACCGACTTCAGGCACCTGTCAGTCATGCCGGATGAGGTCATCCGCTTCCTGGACCCCAGGCCGGGGGGGATTTACCTGGACGGTACCCTGGGGGGGGGCGGCCATGCGGGCTTGATCGCCGAACGCTGTACCCCCGAAGGCGGCCTCCTGGTCGGTATCGACCAGGACCGGGCGGCACTGGCAGCCGCAGGGGAGCGTTTGAGCGGGTACGGGGCGGGCGTCAGGCTGCTGCACGGTAACTTCGCCGAGCTTGAGCGCCTTCTGGCCGGCCTTGGCATGGGGCAGCTCGACGGCTTTCTGCTCGATCTCGGGGTTTCCTCGCACCAGTTGGACAGCGGGGAGCGCGGCTTCAGCTTCCAGCAGGATGCGGCGCTGGATATGCGCATGGACACCGGTCGCGGCGACACCGCGGCAGACTTGGTGAACAGCCTGCCTGAAGCCGAGCTGGAACGGATCATCAAGGAGTATGGCGAGGAACGCTGGGCCCGGCGTATCGCCGCTTTCATCGTCAAGGCCCGCAGCGCAGCTCCCATCGAGCGGACGCTGCATCTGGCGGACATTATCAAGGGGGCCATCCCCAAGGCCAAGTGGGAGGAGCGCATCCACCCTGCCACCCGCACCTTCCAGGCCCTGCGGATCGCGGTCAACCGGGAGCTGGAAAGCCTGGAACAGGGGTTGCGGGACGCCGTTGACCGCCTGAAACCGGGCGGCAGAGGGGTGGTCATCTCGTTCCACTCCCTGGAGGACCGCATCGTCAAACAGATCTTCCGCGAGTACGCCAGCGGTTGCACCTGCCCGCGCCAGTTGCCGGTCTGCGTCTGCGGCAACCAGCCGAGGGTGAGGGTGCTGACGGGCAGGCCGGTGATGGCCACTGCCGAGGAAACGGCGCACAACCCCCGGGCGCGCAGCGCCAAGCTGCGGGCCGTGGAAAAACTGTAATTCCGCACCACACGAATCAACGAGAGGAGACGCCCTATGGCACAGGCAAGAACCGACTACGGCAAGGTCGTCGCCCCACGCCCCATCAGCGGGGTGGAGCTGGCGTCCCACCGGCTCGACATCTTCAAATACCTGATGATCTGCATGGTCCTCTTCACCATCGTGTCCGTGTTCCATGTCTGGTCGCGGTGCAGGCTGATCGACCTGAACCTGCAGATCTCCGAATCGAGCCGTCAACTGAAGGAGGCGGAGCAGGAGCAGAAGCGGCTCAAGCTGGAGGCCGCGTCCCTTAAGACACCGGCGCGGGTGGAGACCATCGCCAGGAATGAGCTGGGCATGGCGCAGCCGAACGAACGGCAAATGGTTCTGGTGAAATGAAGGACGAGCGGGAAAAATGGGCCCGTGTCCGGATCGTCATGATCGGGGCGTTGTTCGGCCTGTTGTTCCTGTGCGTTGCCGGCCGTTCGTTCTATCTCCAGATCATGCAGCACGAGGAGTTGGTCAAAAAGGCCGAAAAACAGCATCAGCGGCTCGTACAGCTGACCCCGGCCCGGGGGGCCATCATGGACCGCAACGGCACCCCCCTGGCCGTCTCCGTTGACATGAACTCCTGCTTTGCCGAGCCGCGCCACATCCAGGACCCGGCAGGCACTGCGGCGGTACTGGCCCCGTTCCTGGGCACTTCGCAGCAGGAACTCCTCCGGAAATTCGCCGGCAACAGGAATTTCGTCTGGCTGGAGCGCCGCCTCCCCCCGGAGCAGGCCGTCCGCATCAAGAACCTGAAATTGCGCGGCATCGGCTTTTTGCCCGAATCCAAGCGGTTCTACCCCAACAGCGAGGTGGCTGCCAACGTCATCGGCTTCACCGGCGTCGATCCCGCGGGCCTGGAGGGGGTTGAGCTCAAATACGACTCGGTGATCCTGGGCAATACCGGGTACGTGATCACCGAACGGGACGCCCTGGGGCGCGATATCGATTTCAAGAATGCCATGGTCAAAAAGTCCGAGCCGGGCAAGAACATCATACTCACGCTGGACAAGACCATCCAGTACAACGCGGAAAAGGAACTGGCCAAAGCGGTCACCGGCAGCGGCGCCAAGAGCGGCATGGCCGTGGTTATGGAGTCCGACACCGGGAGGATCCTGGCCATGGCCAACTATCCGACCTTCAACCCCAACGCCTATTTCCGCTATTCCCCGTTCCAGCTGCGCAACCGGGTGGTTTCCGACAGTTTCGAGCCCGGCTCGACCTTCAAGATATTCCTGGTGGCCGGAGCCCTGGAGGAAAAGCTCGTCAGGGCCGGTGATGTCTTTAACTGCGAAAAAGGCAGCTATACCATAGCCGACCGCACGATCCACGACACCCACAGCTTCGCCCGGCTGTCGGTGGCCGACATCCTCAAGTACTCCAGCAACATCGGAGCGGCCAAGATCGGCGTCAAGCTGGGTGACGAGCGACTGCAGCAGTATTTGCGGAACTTCGGGTTCGGCGAACGGACCGGCATCGACCTGCCCGGCGAATCTCCCGGCAACCTGCGCAACAAGCGCCGCTGGTACGGGGTCGATCTGGCCACCATCTCCTTCGGCCAGGGGGTCTCGGCCTCGGCCATCCAACTGACGGCCGCGGTTTCTGCGGTGGCCAATGGCGGCATGCTGATGAAACCGTATGTGGTGGAGCGCATCCTGGACGACAGCGGGCGGGAGGTGCAGCGCTTCCAACCCCAGGCGGTGCATCGCGTCATCTCCGACGATACGGCCAGGAAGCTCGCCCGGATGCTGGAAGGGGTCACCACCAGCGGCGGCACCGGCACGAACGCGGCCGTGGATGGTTTCCGCGTGGCCGGCAAGACCGGTACCGCCCAAAAGGTGGACCCGGTCACCCACGGCTATTCCGCCACCAAGCGGACCGCTTCGTTTGTCGGCTTCATCCCGGCCGAAAAGCCCAAGCTGACCATCCTGGTGGTGGTGGATGAACCCAAGACCAGCCCCTATGGCGGGGTCGTGGCTGCCCCGGCCTTTCGGGCCATCGCGCTCAATGCACTGGGAGTCCTCAATGTCACCGCCCAGGGAGAGGGGGCCAAGGGACCCAAGGTCATTCAGGCCAGCGCCGGACAGCCCCCACCGGAGACCCTGGCGGAAGGGGCCTCCCTGGACATGCCCGCCGCGGGCGAGGTCATGCCCAACTTCCGCGGCATGAGCATGCGCAAGGTACTTCAGGTGATGGAAAAACAGAATCTCAACATCAGACTGCTGGGGAGCGGACGCGCCATGGAACAGAATCCGCCGCCCGGCCAGAAGATCAGGGGAACGGACGAGGTCTGGATAAAGTTCTCCCCATCCGCATGACCAGCGCAACCTGCCCGGCTATGGGCAGATTGCGCCATTTTCCGGAGAGCGCATGAAACTCGCACAATTGCTTGAACCGCTGTCAAGCGCTGAACTGCATGGCGACGGCGCGGTGGAGATCGCGGCCCTGGCCTGCGACTCGCGCCAGGTGCAGCCGGGGACGCTCTTCTTTGCCCTGACCGGCACCACCACCGACGGCCACCGCTTCATCGAGCAGGCGCTCGCCGCCGGTGCCGCAGCAGTGGTGCTGGAAGATGCCGGCCATGCGCCGGCCGGGGTCCCGTGGGTAAAGGTTGCTGACGGCCGGGCCGCCATGGCCCGCATGGCGGCCGCCTTT
>DATBXI010000253.1:0-2486 GCA_036514355.1 Desulfuromonadaceae bacterium | reverse complement strand
AGGGGCGTTTGAAGTCACCCGCGGAAGCAGGTGGAGCGCCGTGAAAGGCGCACGGACGGCATTCAGCGGATGCCGCATCAGCGAAAACGGGTCGAGCTTCAGGTCCACCATGCGCCGGATGTCGGCCAGGGTGTCGCGGAAAATGAAGCGGGTCCGCTCCAGGGTGCCGAACAGGTTGCCCAAGAGCGGAAAACGGCACCCCACGGGATTGGTGAAGAGCAGCGCAGGGCCGCCGGCCCGGTAGACCCGCCGCTGGACAGCCCCCACCTCCAGCCTGGGGTCGAGCGGTGCGGCGATCCGCACCAGCATGCCGCGCCGCTCAAGGTCAGCCACGCACTCCTGAAGATTTCGATAACCCATCTGTCCTCCGTTAACGGCTCATTCAGCTTAGTTACATGTTCATAACTCCCCCTCCCCCCCTCTTATCTTAAGAGGGGGAACCGGAGAATTCCGCGTTCCTCCCCTTTGGAAAGGGGAGGACAGGAGGGGTTACTGACTAAGGCGAAATCTATTTGTCTTCACCATATGGCCAGGCCACACGCAAATGAACGCTTGACACCGGCGAAGATTATCATTGTAATCAGATAATTACAATCATGGAGAACCGAGCGTCCGTGCCCCGCATCACCCTGTTCAAAAAGATACTGATCACCACCCTGCTGCTCACGCTGCTGCCACTTCTGGCATCATCGCTGATCCTGCTGGTCAACCTGGACGCGACCAACACCCGGCTCACGGCGGAAATCGCCGAAACCGCCGACATCCAGGCATCCGAATCCCTGCAGATGCGCGCCCAGCACGTGGCCGAGACCATTGCCGATTTCCTGCACCAGTGCGAGAACGACCTGCTGTTTCTCTCCTCATCGCGCCTCGACAAGGCGACCCTGCTCAATTTCTACGCCACGCGGCGCGGCGAGGTCTGGGAACGGGGCGGCACCCTCACCGCGCCGCGGGAAACCCATGAACTGATACCGCTCTACAGCTCCATCGCCCGAATCGACCGGAACGGCCGGGAACAGATGGTCATCAGGGACGGCAGGTTCCTGGGCACGTCGGAGCTGCGCAATGTGGCCAACCCCGCCGATACCGAGTTCAAGGGGGAGGAGTACTTCAAACAGGCACGCAAGCTCAAGCGTGGTGAAGTCTACGTTTCCCACCTGACCGGCTTCCACGTCTCCCGCCAGGAGCAGCTGGGAGGTGCCCCAGACCCGGAAAGCGCCTACACCGGAGCCAGCTACCGCGGGGTGATCCGCTTCGCCTCGCCGCTGTTCGACAAGAGCGGCGACTTCGACGGCATCATGGTGATCTCCCTCGACCACCGCCATCTGATGGAATTCAGCCAGCACATCGATCCGGGCCGGAATTTCTCCCTGGTGTTCCCCTCCTACCGGAGCGGCAATTACGCCTTCCTGTTCGACGACGAGGGGTGGATCATCACCCACCCCAAATACTGGGACATCCGCGGGGTGGACAAAGACGGCCGCCTCATCCCTTCCTACACCGCTAAATCCAGCGAGGCCGACATCGAGGCGGGCCGCATCCCCTTCAATCTGGACCGCGCGGGGTTCGTCCATCCCAACTATCCCACCGTGGCCAGCGAAGTGCGGGCCCAGCATGCCGGATACGTGGACATCACCAACGTGGGCGGGGCCAAGAAGATCATGGCCTTTGCGCCGATCCGTTACGATACCGGCGATTACCGGAAACACGGGGTCTTCGGCGGCGTCACCATCGGCTTCCAGGTGGACCAGTTCCACGACGCGGCCCGCAAGGGGAGCCGCATGATCAGCACTCAGCTGGGTGAGCACCGCACCCGCAGCGCCGTGATCATCCTGCTGACCGCCCTGGTAGCGAGCTTCTCCGCCTGGCAGCTCTCCCGCGGCATCAACCGCCCCCTGCGGCAACTGACCGACGGCGCCCGCAGGCTTGCCGCCGGCGATACCCATGACCGGGTCGCGGTGACATCCAGGGACGAGATCGGCGAACTGGCCGGCACGTTCAACGTCATGGCCGACGAGCTGGAGCTGCGCAAGCAGAGCCTGCTCGCCACCCTGGACGAGCTGCGCCGCTCGCGCAAGGAGATCATGGACGAGCGCAATTTCAAGGCCAACATCCTGGAGAGCATCTCCAGCGCCATCGTCACCTTTTCGCCGGCCGGGCTGTTGACCTCCATCAACGGCACCGGACACCTGTTTCTCGGCAGCGATGTTGCAGAGGCCATACACTTCAGGGAGGTGTTCGACGGCTGGGGGGACATGGCCGACCGCATCGAGCGCGCCCTGACCACCCACTCCGGTTACGGCCGCGAACCGTTCGTGATCGACCGGGGCACCGGCAAGACCTACTTCGAGGTGGGGTTCTTCCCGGTGGGCAACGACACCGAGAAGGGGTTGACGGTCACCATGCGCAACGAGACGGAGAAGGAGAAGCTGCGGGAGGAGATGATGCGGCTCGACCGGCTGGCTTCACTGGGCAAGCTGTCGGCC
>DATBXI010000252.1:0-4099 GCA_036514355.1 Desulfuromonadaceae bacterium | reverse complement strand
CACGGCCGTGATGTGGCGGCGCTCCACCTCCTCCAGCGGGACCAGGGGCGCCGGCTCCGCCGGGGCGGCGACCTCCCCCCGGCGTCCCCCCTCCAGGGGAAGCAGGGCCGCGGTGATGGAACTGCCCCGGGCCAGGATTACGGCCCGTTCGATGACGTTTTCCAGCTCGCGCACGTTGCCGGGCCAATCGTAGCGCACCAGGGCAGCCAGGGCCGCGTCGTCGAAGGCGCGCACCTCCTTCTTCATCCTGCGGCTGGCAACCTCCAGGAAGTGCTGCGCCAGCGGCTCGACGTCCTCGCGCCGCTCCCTGAGGGGGGGGAGGCGGATGGATATGACGTTGAGCCGGTAGTACAGGTCCTCCCGGAAGCGGCCGGCCTGGACCTCCACCATCAGGTCCTTGTTGGTGGCGGCCACGAACCTCACATCCACCTTGCGGGGGCGGGTGGAGCCGAGCACCATGAAGTCCTTCTCCTGGATGACCCGCAGGAGCTTGGCCTGCACCGCCGGGCTGACGTCGCCGATCTCGTCCAGGAACAGGGTGCCGCCGTCAGCCTCCTCCAGGAGCCCCTTCTGGTTGATGACCGCGCCGGTGAAGGCGCCCCGGATGTGGCCGAACAGCTGGCTCTCCAGCAGGGTGTCGGACAGGGCCGCGCAGTTGAGCGACACGAACGGTTTCCCCCGGCGCGGGCTGTTGCGGTGCAGGGCGCTGGCGATCAGCTCCTTGCCGGTGCCCGATTCCCCCATGATCAGGATGTTGGCGTCGCTCTCCGCCACCTGGAGGGTCAGGTCGTAGACCTCACGGAAGGCGGGGGAGCGGAAGACTATGGCGTCGTCGCCATTGCCGCCGCTCCGGTGCAGCTCCTCCCGCAGCCGGCGGTTCTCCCGGGCCAGCCGGCGGTGGTCCAGCAGCCGCTCCAGCACCCCCAGGAGCTTCTCCCGGGGAAAGGGCTTCTGGATATAGTCGTAGGCCCCCAGCTTGATGGCCTGGACCGCGTCGTCCACGGTGCCGTGGGCGGTCATGATCACCACCGGCAGCTCGGGGGCCAGCTTGTGCACCTGTTTGAGCACCTGGATGCCGTCCATGTCGGGCATGCGCACATCCTGGAGGATCACGTCGCATCCCGCCTCCCCCGCACCGCCGAGCCGGGCCAGCAGGTCGGCGCCGCAGCTGAAGGTCTCCACCTGGTAGCCAACGGTTCGCAGCAGCTTGTCCAGGTAGCGCAGGATATCGGTCTCGTCGTCGCAGATGAAGATGGTCGGCATGGGGCACCTCGCGATAGTGTATACGGCCAAAAAGATACATCCCCGGACAAAAAGAAGCAATCCCTGTTTCACTCCGGCCTACCGGGTCGGGTGTACCTGGCAGCAAATTCATTAGATTACCGATGGTTACCTGTTTTATGCCTAGCCGTCCCTGTTGGCACGCCGGTTGCCGTATGCAGGTCGTTTACATGTATACATTTCATGGAGTCACACGGAGGATAGGATGGCACAGAACGGGCTGTTCCCCGACGTCAGTCGTCGGGATTTCATCAAGACATGCATGACGGTCTCCGCCATGCTGGGGCTCCCCTTCGGCATGGTCAGCAAGGTGGCGGCAGCCGCCAAAAGGGGCGACAACCGGCCGGCAGTGATCTGGCTCCACTTCCAGGAGTGCACCGGCTGTTCCGAGTCGCTGCTCCGCTCGACCCACCCCACGGTCTCCAGCCTGATCCTGGACATGATCTCCCTGGATTACCACGAGACCCTGATGGCCGGCTCGGGGCACCAGGCCGAGAAGGCCCTGCACGACTCCCTGCTGGCCAACAGGGGGAACTACATCCTGGTGGTAGAGGGGGCCATCCCCACCAAGGACAATGGCGTCTACTGCAAGGTAGGGGGCAGGACCGCCATGGATTCCCTCTCCCGGGCCGCCGACGGGGCCCTGGCCATCATCGCCATGGGAACCTGCGCCTCCTACGGCGGCATCCAGTCCGTGGGCCCCAACCCCACCGGCGCCGTGGGGGTGCGGGACATCATCAAGGACAAGGCGATCATCAACATCCCCGGCTGCCCCCCCAACCCGTACAACTTCCTCTCCACGGTCCTCTACTACGCCACTTTCAAGAAGCTGCCCGAGCTGGACCAGATGGGGCGCCCCAAGTTCGCCTACGGCCGCAAGATCCACGAGCACTGCGAGCGGCGTCCCCACTTCGACGCCGGCAGGTTCGCCAAGTCCTTCGGCGACCCGACCCACGCCGAGGGGTACTGCCTGTACAAGCTGGGGTGCAAGGGGCCGGCGACCTATGCCAACTGCTCGGTGCAACGCTTCAACGACGTGGGGGTCTGGCCGGTCTCCGTCGGCCACCCCTGCATCGGCTGCACCGAGCCGGACATCCTCTTCAAGACCGCCATAGCCGACAAGGTCCAGATCCACGAGCCGACCCCCTTCGACAGCTACGCCCCCGTGGACCTGAAAGAGAAGGGCAAGGGCCCTGACCCGCTCACCACCGGCGTAATCGGCCTGGCGGCCGGCGCCGCCATCGGGGCCGGGGTGATGCTGGCCAAAAAGCTCCCGGACGGGCAGGAAAAGGGGGACGACCATGAATAAACCGAGCAGGCGCCAGTTCCTCAAGATCCTCGGCGCCACCGGCATGACCCTGCTGGCCGGCAGGGGGCGTGCCGGGGCGTCGGAGGGGCATCACGTCAACAACGAGACCCTGGGCATGCTCTACGACGCCACCAAGTGCGTGGGGTGCAAGGCCTGCATGGCCACCTGCAAGCGGGTGAACGGCGACTACGGCAGCCTGTCCTACGAGCGGGCCCCCTTCGACAAGGAGGGGCTGTGGGATGCCCCCCAGGACCTGTCGGGCAGTACCCGCACCCTGATCAAGCTCTTCAAGGAGTCGGAGCGGGAGTGGTCCTATGTCAAGTACTCCTGCATGCACTGCCAGAAACCCTCGTGCGTCTCGGTCTGCCCGGTCAGCGCCATGACCCGCGACCCGGTGACCGGCATCGTGGATTACAACAAGAACGCCTGCATCGGCTGCCGCTACTGCCAGGTGGCCTGCGCCTTCACCATCCCCAAGTTCCAGTGGGACCGGGCCATCCCCCAGATCGTCAAGTGCGACCTGTGCAAGAACACCAACCTGAAGACCAAGGGGATCTCGGCCTGCGCCGAGGTCTGCCCCACCGGCGCCATCCAGTTCGGCAAGCGCAAGGACCTGCTGGAGGAGGCGAGGCGGCGCCTCAAGGAGCATCCCGGCACCTACCTCAACCACATCTACGGCGAAAAGGAGGTGGGGGGGACCAACCACCTGTACCTGGCCAGCATGCAGTTCAACAAGCTCGGGCTGCCGACCCTCAAGGAGGACGCTCCGGCCGAGTTTTCCGAGAAGATCCAGCACACCATCTACAAGGGGTTTATCGCGCCGGCGGCGCTCTACGGCACCCTCTGCTTCATCGCCGTCAAGAACCTGAGGAACGGCGAGGATACGCCGAAACCGGGCACACAGGACCGGGAGCGCATGGAGGACGACCATGGGACACGATGAGTACCAACAGCACAATGCACGCATACTGACGCCATCCTTCTGCGTCCTGCTGACCCTGACCCTGATCGGCTTCGCCCTCATGGCGGTGCGCTTCATCAAGGGGATCGGCGCGGTCTCCAACATGAGCGACGGCTACCCCTGGGGAATCTGGATCACCTACGACGTCGCCACCGGCACGGCCATCGCCTGCGGCGGCTATGCCATGGCGATCCTGGTGTACATCAGGAACCGGATGCACTACCACCCCATGATCCGCTCGGCCATCCTGACCAGCATGTTCGGCTACGGTCTGGCCGGGTTCTCTGTCATGGTGGACGTGGGGCGCCCCTGGAACGCCTACAACTTCTTCCTTCCCTCCAAGTGGCAGGCCAACTCGGCCATGTTCGAGGTGGCCCTGTGCGTCATGGCCTACACCACGGTGCTGATCATCGAGTTCATGCCCGCCATCCTCACCTGGATCGAGCGGACCGAGTGGCGCACCCTGCAACACCTCCTGGACCGGCTCTCCGCCCGCCTGGGCAAGCCGGCACCCGAGCACCTGGCCGACCGCCTGGAACTGGTCAAGG
>DATBXI010000251.1:0-2784 GCA_036514355.1 Desulfuromonadaceae bacterium | reverse complement strand
CCCCGACGGGTGCGGCCATCGTGGCGGCCCTGGCCGCGGGTCCGGGGCGGCCGGCCATGCTGCTGGAGCGGATCGGCAGCGGCGCCGGGGGGAAAGATTTTCCCGACTGCCCCAATATCCTGCGCGCCTTCCTCGGTGCGCCGGAGGCCGGGCAGACGGCAGGCGATCAGGTGGTGGTGGGAGAGACCAACATCGATGATTCCACCCCGGAGGTGCTGGGCTACGTCATGGAGCGCCTGCTGGAGGCGGGGGCGCTGGACGTGTTCTTCACCCCGATCCAGATGAAGAAGAACCGGCCCGCGGTGCAGCTCTCCTTCCTCTGCCCCCCGGAACGGCTCGCCCCCCTGGCGCAACTGGTGCTGGCCGAGACCTCGGCCATCGGGCTACGCCACTATCCGGCTGCGCGGATCACGCTGGAGCGGAGGGTCGAGGAGCGCCAGACCCCGTTCGGCGCCGTGCGCTTCAAGCTGGTCTTCGACAACGGCCGTCTGCTGCGAGCCGCCCCGGAGTACGAGGATTGCCGCCGCATCGCCCGCGAACAAGACATCCCGTTGCAGGAGGTGCTGCGGGCGGTGACCACCGGCTCGTAACTCCCCCTGTCCCCCTCTTAGCGTAAGAGGGGGAACGAGAATGGCAACTTCAGCAGTAAGCTCCACCGATAATCGCTTCGGAGCGTCCCTCCCCTTAGTTTAAGGGGAGGACAGGTGGGGTTAGAGAGGTAGGCACCAATGCGCATATCCACCCTGAGCATCGGCAATGAGCTGATCTGCGGCGAAGTCGTGGACACCAATGCCGCCCATATCGCGGAAACGCTTCTGGAGCACGGCCTCCGGGTGCGGCGCCATGTGACCGTGGGGGACGATGAGGCGGACATCGGTGCTGCCCTGAATGACCTGGCCCCACACAACGACGCCCTGATCGTGACCGGCGGGCTGGGACCGACGATGGACGACCTGACCGCCCAGGCCGCGGCCCATGCCACCGGCCGGTGCCTGGTGGCCAACGCGGAGGCCTGGGAGCATGTCCGCGCTTTCCTGGCCGCCCGGGGGCGACTCGCCGGCGATACCCCTTCCGACAAGCAGGCCATGATCCCTGACACGTCGGTCATCATCCCCAACCCCACCGGAACCGCCAGTGGTTTTCACCTCGTCCACCAGGGGTGCCGCATCTTCTTTCTCCCCGGCGTGCCGGCGGAGATGCGGCGGATGCTGAGTGCTACGGTGCTCCCCTACGTGCTGGCGCTGGTCACCCGCAAAAAGAGCGTGTGCAGCGCGTTCCTCAACGTGTTCGGGCTGTCCGAGCCGGAGGTGGACAGCCGGCTGCACGATGTGGCGGCCCTTTGTCCGGGCGTCGGGATGAGCATCTGCGTCACCTTCCCCTGGACTCGGGTCACCCTGCGGAGTGAGGCGGATACGGAACCAACGGCCCGCGCCGGCCTCCAGGGGGCGATCGGCCTGGTGCGCGAGCGGTTGGGGGAGTGCATCTTCGCCGAGGGGACGGAGACCATGGACGAGGCGGTGGCGGCCCTGTTCCGGCAGCGGGGAACGACCCTGGCCTTGGCCGAGTCCTGCACCGGCGGCATGATCAGCCAGCGCATCACCGCGGTCCCCGGCAGTTCCGCCTATTTCCTGGAAGGGGCGGTGACCTACAGCAACAGCGCCAAGGAGCGGCTCCTGAGTGTCCCCGCGGAGATTCTCGAAACAAAAGGGGCGGTCAGCGCCGAGTGCGCCCGGGCCATGGCCGAGGGGGTGCGCGCTGCCGCGGGCAGCGACCTGGGGCTGGCGGTGACCGGCATCGCCGGCCCGGACGGCGGCACGGAGGAAAAGCCGGTGGGCACGGTGTTCATTGCCCTGGCTACGCCTGACGGCTGCCGTACCGAGCGCTTCCTGTTCGGCGGCAGCCGGGACGAGATCCGTGTCATCACCGCCTGGACCGCCCTGGACTGGCTGCGGCGGTATCTGATCTCCCGCGCAGAGTAAGCCCACATCACCCCACACCATCCCCTTCGTGGTAAACGGTGCGCCTGCGACATACTCTGTCCGGAAGTCGCCGAATGGTTTACATAAATCCTTGCGGGCCCGTGGCCAGGTATGGTACCTTTGAGCCCCTTAATCCCCCCCATTTCATCCATTCAGGAGAAGCACACACCATGGCGGAAAAAAACAACGTGAGCGAGAAGAACAAGGCCATTGACCTGGCCCTCAGCCAGATAGAAAAACAGTTCGGCAAGGGCGCCATCATGCGCCTGGGCAACGAGGAGGCCCTCCCGGGCGTGGAGGCCATTTCCACCGGTTCCATCTCCCTGGACATGGCTCTGGGAGTGGGTGGCGTGCCCCGCGGCCGGATCGTGGAGGTCTACGGTCCCGAGTCTTCCGGCAAGACCACCCTGGCCCTGCACGTGGTGGCCGAGGCCCAGAAACTGGGCGGCATCGCCGCCTTCGTGGATGCCGAGCACGCCCTGGACATCAGCTATGCCCGCAAGCTGGGGGTCAAGACCGATGACCTGCTGGTTTCCCAGCCCGATACGGGCGAGCAGGCCCTGGAGATCGCCGAGACCCTGGTGCGCAGCGGCGCCATCGACGTGCTGGTGGTGGACTCGGTGGCGGCCCTGGTGCCCAAGGCCGAGATCGAGGGGGACATGGGGGACTCCCACATGGGGCTCCAGGCCCGGCTCATGTCCCAGGCCCTGCGCAAGCTGACCGGCATCATCAGCAAGTCCAACTGCTGCGTGGTCTTCATCAACCAGATCCGCATGAAGATCGGCGTCATGTTCGGCAATCCCGA
>DATBXI010000250.1:0-6358 GCA_036514355.1 Desulfuromonadaceae bacterium | reverse complement strand
GAGAACGACCACGAACTCGTCGCCGCCGTAGCGCGCCAGGATGTCCCCCAGACGCAGGGAGTCATGGATGGTGGCGGCAACCTGGCCGAGAAACTTGTCACCGACGATATGGCCGTAGGTGTCGTTCACGTACTTGAAGTTGTCCATGTCGATCACCAGCAGGCCGAAGGTGTAGCCGTGGCGTTCGGCGCGTCCCGTCTCATAGCCGAGCAGTTCCCAGAAGACCCGCTGGTTGAACAGGTTGGTGAGCGGGTCACGGGTGGCGTAGTATTCCAGGTCCTTGGTGTATTTGTAGATCGCCTTGATGGAGCCGACCACGTTGAGCAGCGTCGTCAGTATGCCGTTGATGACCAGGGAGCGGATCGGGTCCACCACCACTTGGGACTGGACGCCGATGCCGACCACCCCCCCGATCTGGGGCATGTCCAGGAAGAGCGATTTCGTCTGGAGCTCTATATTGTGGCGGTCGAGGTCCAGGGCCGGACCCTGCGGGTTGACGATGTTGTGGATGACCTTGATGGCCGACGTTGAGAACTGAGAGAGTTTTTCCTGGTCCACCCGCAGGCGGATGATCTCCTCCATGGTGGTCTCGGTGGCTGTTGACGGGGGATTGGACCAGAATACCTCGATGTCGAAGTTCTCCTCCTCGATCTGAAAAATGCAGAATATGGTGTAGGCCGGCATGACCTTGTTGACTTCGCTCAGCAGGAAGCTGACCCGCTCCTTCCAGTCACGGATGGCCTCGGAGGTGATGATGAAGCGCTCCAGCACCTTGATTTCGAACTCCAGCATCTCCTTGCCCACCGCCACATCCTTGATCCGTGAGACCAGGTCGCCGAACTCACCGAAGATGTCGTTCAGTTCCCGGAACCCCAGGTTTTCGTTTTCCAGCCGCAGGGTGGTCAGGTCGGATACGTTGTTGACGGAACGCACCTTCCGGTCGAGCAGATCGAGTGCCGTGCCGATCCGTTTGTTGACATACCGGGCAGTGATGAAGGACATGAGAAACGGGACGGGCGACAGCAGGCCGAAGATGAGGAAGAAGTTGCGCAGAAACGTGTCCCGGGGCCCCCTGATATCCTCGGTGATTGCGAGGACGCCCAGCACTTCCCCTATCCGCGCGCCGCGATGGCAGGTCAGGCAGGCGGTTTCGGCCTTGAGCGGGTAGAAATGCCGGATATGGCTGATGCTCTGGACGTGAAGGACCGAACCATCCGTGAACGCCTTGCGAAGTTCCCGGTCCTCCTTCCGGGTGGAGGTGGCCAGGCGCTCCAGGGCCTGGCCGACGTGCAGTTCCGTGGAAAACCGGTCCGGAAACGAACGTTGGTATGTTGCCAGGATTTTTGCCATGTCCTGGCGCGAGCGGCCATCCTCCATGGCCTGGAAAATGGAGCCGTATATCTGGCGTGCCATGGAGTGGGAAAGCTGGGCGGAGGTGTCCTCGGACTGCTGCATGAATATCCAGGAGACGCTGACGATGACGATCAGGAACGTTACCGCGGAAACGGTAAAGGTTGCCGAGAAGATGAAGCGCTTCAGTGTGTTGGTCGTAAATGAAATCATGCGCTTGAGAAGATGCACACCATATACCCCGGCGGAAAATTACACTAAACCGATAAAATGCGGCTAATTTTGCCGACAGTACCACAAGAATGGCGTAATGACGAGTATAATTTGTCCTACTGCCGGAGGTCGTCGAAACCATCCCGGACGAGACATTACGACGGATTTGTGTCGGCAGAGCGGCCCATGCCGAGGCGCCAAAAAAAATTGACAGAGGAACTGATGTGTGATTGTATCAACGAGTTTTGCGGCTATTTCTGATACGCATAGGTGTGCCGGCACTTCTGGCCATCGCCGTCGTCCTCTGGGGAACAGGGCACCGGACCTCCGCCGCTGTCCCGGATGGAATGATCCGGATTGCCATTGTCAAGAACGCGGCCTCGGTGACCGTGGACGGAGATGGGGTCCTGGCGACGCGTGACAACGGGGCCGCCCTGGCGCTCAGCCTGCCGGTCACCATCAAGACGGGAAAAAACGGCATCGAGGTCAACGGCATGAACTGCCGGCAGCTGAGATTCTCGGCGCCGTCGGCGGTGCATCTCAACGCCAAGCCATACCGGGGGATCATCGAAGTAACCGTTGCCGACAAGGGACTGCTGGTGGTCAATGAGTTGCCCCTTGAGGATTATCTGACCGGTCTCATCAATTGCGAGATATCATCAGCCTGGCCCATCGAGGCGGTCAAAGCCCAGGCGGTCATAGCCAGGACCTACGCCATCAACCGGAAAAACGCCAGAAAAAACGCTTTCTACCATCTTGAGTCAACGGTCATGGACCAGGTGTACGAGGGGTGCCTGATCGAGGACAGCAGGGCGCGTCGCGCAGTCGCGGAGACCTCGGGAGAGGTGCTGACCTATGATGGGGCCATTATACAGGCCTTTTATCATTCGAACTGCGGCGGCAGGACCGAGGCGGCCGCCAATGTATGGGGAGGGACGTCCCCGCCCTATCTGAAAGGGGTGGATTGCCAGTATTGCCTGACCTCGCCATCCAGCGCCTGGGAGCAGCGGCTGACGCTCAGGGAGATCGGGGAACGCCTGAAGGCGGCAGGCATCGGGGTGGCCGCTGTGACCGATATCCGGCCAGGCGCAAGGAACAATCGCGGCCGGCTCAGGAACGTCGTGGTCGTGTCGTCGCGCGGCGAGACCGCCGTGGGGGGGGACCTGTTCCGCAAGTCAATCGGGTACGGCGTCATCAAGAGCACGAATTTCACCGTCACGGTGGCCAATGGGGAAGCTGTCTTCTCCGGGCTCGGCAACGGGCACGGCGTCGGGCTGTGCCAGTGGGGGGCCAAGCAGCGCGCCCTGGACGGATTCGACTATGGGGAGATACTCTCCTACTATTACCCCGGCACTGAACTGAAACGGCTCTCTGACATTCGTTGACGCGGACCATGGCATGCTCGTAAAGGATTTTGACTTCCACCTCCCTCCGGAGTTGATCGCCCGCCACCCGGCTGCCGAGCGGGACGCGGCCCGCCTGATGCTGCTGGACCGCCGTACCGGAGCGATCGGCGAGGACCGTTTCCGGAATATCGCCGCTTATCTGGCACCCGGCGACCTGCTGGTGATGAACGACACGCGGGTCATTCCGGCCCGGCTGTTCGGCCGCCGGGAAACGGGCGGCAGGGTGGAGATATTCCTGGTACGCCGCAGCGGAGACGATCCGGCATGCTGGTCCTGCCTGCTGAGGGCCTCGAAGCGCCTGCACCCGGGCCAGACCATCGACCTTGCGGCAGGCATGAAGGCCATAATACGCGCCCGGCTGGAGGACGATTCCTGGCAGGTGGAGTTCAGCGGCCCCGAGCCCTTTGACGGCTGGCTGGAGCGGGAAGGGCACATACCGCTTCCCCCCTACCTGCAGCGCGAAGACGACGCACAGGACCGGGAGCGCTACCAGACGGTATACGCGCAAACCCCCGGCGCGGTGGCGGCGCCGACCGCCGGGCTGCATTTCACCCGTGAACTGCTGGCGGAGTTGGCGGGGAAGGGGATCGAGACCGCCCGCCTGACCCTGCACACCGGGCTGGGCACCTTCCTGCCGGTCCGGGTGGAGCGTGTTGAGGACCACCGGATCCACACCGAGCGGTACGTGCTGCCGCAGGTTACGGCAGATGCCGTTCATGCCGCAAAGGCGCGGGGGAACAGGATCATAGCGGTGGGAACCACCACGGCCAGGGCGCTGGAGTATGCCGCTGGCAGCGACGGGACGGTCAGGGCCGGAGAAGGCGAAGCGGATATCTTCATCTACCCCGGCTATCGCTTCAAGGTGGTGGATAGCCTGGTGACCAATTTCCATCTGCCCGAATCGACGCTGCTCATGCTGGTGTCGGCATTTGCCGGGCGGGAACAGGTGGCGGAGGCGTACGGCGAGGCGATCCGGCGCGGTTTCCGATTCTACAGCTACGGCGATGCCATGCTGATCTACTGACGCTTTCATACTTCACACGCCGGGTGCTTTTTGCCAGTCTCCAACTTCACAGTTCTCCATAAGGACGCTGCCTGCAGGGCGCGCCTCGGTTCCCTGAAAACGGTTCATGGGGAAATAACAACCCCCATTTTCATGCCGGTGGGGACCAATGCCACGGTCAAGGCCATGACCCCGGAAGATCTGGTGGCGGTGAACGCCCAGATCATCCTGGCCAACACCTATCACCTCTACCTGCGGCCGGGGCACCGGCTGGTGGAGCAGTTGGGCGGCCTGCACCGCTTCATGAACTGGCAGGGGCCCATTCTGACCGACAGCGGGGGGTTCCAGGTCTTCAGCCTGGGGGAGCTGCGCACCATCAGCGAAGAGGGGGTGCGCTTCCAATCCCACCTGGACGGCTCCAGCCATGTCCTGACGCCGGAGTTGTCCATCCGGATCCAGGAGGCGCTGGGGGCGGACATCATCATGTGCTTCGACGAGTGCCCGCCCGCCACGGCCGACTACGCCTATGTCAGTTGCTCTCTGGAGATGACCACGCGCTGGGCGCGGCGCTGCAAGGCAGCTCATGGCCGGGAGGGGCAACAGCTCTTCGGCATCGTCCAGGGGGGGATGCACCACGACCTGCGTGCCCGGAGCCTGGACGATATCCGCGCCATCGGGTTTGACGGCTATGCCCTGGGCGGCCTTTCGGTGGGGGAAGAAAAGGAGCAGATGTACGGGGTAATGGAGTGTTGCGCACCCATGATGCCCCAGGAGTCGCCCCGGTACATCATGGGCATCGGCGCTCCGGAAGACCTGGTGGAGGCGGTCTGGCACGGCTACGACATGTTCGACTGCGTCATGCCGACCCGCAACGCCAGAAACGGCATGCTCTTCACCAGTCAGGGGCGGGTCAACATCAAGGCCAAGCTCTACGAGGAGGATCAGGGGCCCTTGGACCCGGCCTGCGGCTGTTACGTCTGCCGCAACTATTCCCGGGCCTATCTGCGCCACCTCTACCGTTGCGGTGAAATATTGGCATCACACTTGAACACCTATCATAATCTGTATTATTATCTCGATCTCATGCGGCGGATGCGGGAGGCGATCCAGGCAGACGGATTCTCCGAGTTCCGCCGGAAATTTCACAACGACCAGGCACAAAATCAACTGGTTAAAGGAGGGTAGTTCAATGTTCGGATTAGCATTTGCCATGGCAGGTCCCCCGGGTGGGGGTGCAGGTTCGGGTGGGGGAATGGCGGCGTTTCAGCAGATCATCCCCCTTGTGTTCATGTTTGCCATCTTCTATTTCCTCTTGATCCGCCCGCAACAGAAAAAGGCCAAGGAGCACAAGGCCCTGTTGGACGCGCTCAAAAAAGGTGATAATGTTATTACCGCCGGCGGCGTGCACGGCAAGGTGACGTCCGTGGACGACACCATCGTAACCCTGGAGATTGCCACCGGGGTGAACATCAAGATCACCAAGAGCTATATCGCCTCAGTAAAAAAAGACTAGAACCAAACCGAAGGGAGACCGAGCTTCATGCCTAAAGGAACCGGCTGGCGCATAAGCCTGATATGCATCTTCGTTCTTCTGTCGTTTTTGTATCTGACCCCCACCCTGGTGACCAAGCTGCCCACCTGGTGGTCCGGGCTTCTGCCCAAGGACAAGATACATCTGGGGCTTGACCTGCAGGGGGGGACACACCTGGTGCTGGAGGTGGACACCCAGAAGGCGGTGGAAGGTTCGCTGGACATCGTGGCCACCGACCTGGAAGACACCCTGAACAGCAAGAACCTCCGTTTCAAGCGGATCGCCCGTGCGGGGAGCGACAAGGTGAACGTGGTGCTCTACGACAAGGGGACGGCCGACGAGGTCCAGAAGCTCCTCAAGGACAAGTATCCCGGTTACGACCTAAGCCCCGCCCATGACGAAGGGGGCTTCACGGCCATCGACCTGCGCATCAACGACAGGGACGCCCAGGATCGCAAGGACAAGGCGGTTGCCCAGGCCCTGGAAACCATCCGCAACAGGATCGACCAGTTCGGCGTCTCGGAGCCGATCATTCAGCGCGAGGGGATCAACCACATCGTGGTGCAGCTTCCCGGCATCAAGGACCCCCAGCGCGCCATCGACCTGATCGGCAAGACCGCCCGCCTGGAGTTCAAGATGGTCCGCGAGGACATCCCCCCCACTTCCGCCAGCATCCCGGAGGACGCGGAGCTGCTCAAGGAGAAGACGACCGACCCCGCCACCGGCGCCGTGTCCGAGATCCCCTTTGTGGTGCAGCGGAAATCGCTCATCACCGGCGACCTGCTGACCGATGCCCAGGTGCGTATCGACTCCCAGTTCAACCAGCCCTACGTGGCCATCGAGTTCAACTCCCTC
>DATBXI010000249.1:0-4271 GCA_036514355.1 Desulfuromonadaceae bacterium | reverse complement strand
GCCCGCGGAGGAGGCGGAGTCACCCTCCTCGAACTTCGCCTTGACGATGTACATGATGGAGATGCCGCAGGCCACGGCAAAGGCGGCGTATCCCAGGAAGCAGGTGATCACGTGGTACAGCAGCCAGTTGCTTTGCAGTGCGGGGACCAGCGGCTCGATGCTGTTGCCCAGTCCCAGTTGGGCCCAGGTCATGCCCAAGAGGGCAAAGGGGACCACAAACGCTCCCACGACCCGGTATTTGTATTTGATGTCGATGAAGGCAAAGATCAGGATGATGGTCCAGGAGAAGAACACCACCGACTCGTAGAGATTGGAGAGCGGCGCATGGCCGACCCCCATGTCGTAGGACTCCTTCCAGCGCAGCCCGATGGCCACGGTCTGGATGAGAAAGCCGGCGTAGGCGATAATGCTGCCCGCCATGCCGAGAGATTTGTTCTTGCTGGCGAGAAAGGCGAAAAAGACGACCATGGATGCCATGTAGGCAAGCGTCGTGACGTTGAAGAGCAACGAACTGGTCATACGGTTGGAAACCTCCGCTAGAGTGTAAGTTTGGTGAACTTCTCGGCCAGCTCCTCGAACTGCGTCTGGAACGCAGCCTGGTTCTTGCTGGCGTTGGCATACATGCGGACGTGTCCTTTCGACACGACCACCCAGACCCGCTTGTGGGACATGAAAAACGCGATGTACAGGCCGACCACCATCAAGGTACACCCCAGCCAGACCACCCACACGCCCGGGTCCTTGGCCACCTGCAGGCCGGTGTACATCTTGGCGTTCGACCCTCCGTAATTGAATATCAGTTCATCGCCGCGCTGGGCGTTCAATTCGGGGTAATTTTTGAGCACGATGTAGCTCTGGGGCGCCTTGCCCTTGAAGGTGACCTCGATTCGGGCCGCGGGGCCGGAGAACTCGGGCATGAACTGGCGCACCTCCGGTGTGGTTTCCAGGAGCTTGAAGGTGGTGCCGTCCTTCAGGGTGGTGCTGCTCCCCTCACGTACGGTGATGCGCTGGGGAGCGCCGCCCTGGCGCGTGGTCACGGTGAAATAATGCTCGCTCCCCTCGTTTGCCTGGCCGTAGCTGGACTGGTAAAAGGTGATCCCCTTGTAGGTCAGGGGCTCGTTCACCACGGTCCGTACATTGGTGTAGTCCTTGACCGGCTGCCCGTTCTCCAGGACGGTCAGTATGCTCTTGAACTCCTTCGGGGCGCCCGTGTTGTAGAATGTTACGCTGAACTTGTCGCAGCGCAGGTCGAATCCCAGGGGGACGTGCTTGCCACCCCGCGCCTCCACGCTGGAGATGCTCCCACCCTCGACAATGGTCACGAATCCCTTGTATCCGAACAGCGAACCGATGATGGCACCCACGAAGATCACCAGGATGCTGAGGTGAACCACATATACTCCCAGGCGGCACCAGGCGCTCTTCTGGGAAAAGAGGTGATATTCGCCGTTATGCTCGCTCACCACGGGGGCGCTGAATTCGCTGCCGAGAAATTCCCGCAGCTTGTCCCGCCCCTGCTCCAGGGGGGCCGAAAACGCGACCTCCTTTTTCAGGCTGAAGGAGTTTCTCATGGATTCGGCGAGCACGAGCGTCGGCTCGCTGATGAACTTGAACACATGGGGCAGGCGCTTGATGGAACAGCTGGTGAGGTTGAGGCTGAAGACGTACAGCAGGGTGATGAACCACCAGGAGTGGTACATGTCGAAAAAGCCGAGTTTGGTATAGATCTGCAGCTTGGCGGCACTGATCTGGGCGATGTATTCAGGCGGTATCTGTCCCTGGGGTATGATGGTGCCGATGATGGAGGTGAGCGCCAGGGAGATGAGGAGGAATATGGTCAGTTTAAGAGAACAGAAAAAATCCCAGACTGCATTGATAAAGCTGCGTTCGGTGGTGGCCAATTGCTGTCTCCAAGGTATGGGAAATAGTAACCGTGGCTAAGCACGTGAGCTTTTATTTATATCCCAAAACTCAAAAAAGGGGTACATATTTTTTCCATGCGCAGGGGCAGTGGGGCGGGAAAAGAAAAGGGATAACAACCTGCTATGGTGTTATCCCTATCCCTGAAATAAAGAATGTCAGTTGGTCAACTATTTGTGGCAGAATTTACATTTTGCGTCCTGGCCGATCTTCTTCTCCTCGTGGCACCCTTTGCAGTTCTTGTGCGCCCACTCCTTGCCGAACCCTTCGATCTTGCCGGCGGCCTTTTCGTGGCATTTCTTGCAGTCCTTCACCGCTTCCTGGTGGGCTTTGTGATTGAATTTAACGCCTTTTTTCATCTCGATCATGTCGGCGGCAAAGGCGGACCCAGCAAAGGCAACGAGCACACACATGGCAATGGCGATTTTCTTCATTTCAAACCCTCCTTCGAAATTTTTAAAAATCTGATACTACAGATGGCGCAGGGGCGTCAAGCAAAAACCGTATACACTATTTTTTGCCCAATTCGGCATCCTTGCGTTCCACCTCCAGGTCCATTTCACGGCGGTATTCGCGCAGCGCCTCGGCCAGGCGGCCATCCGTCAGGGCCAGCACCTGCACGGCGAACAGGCCGGCATTCTTGGCACCCGCCTTGCCGATGGCCATGGTGGCAACCGGGATGCCTCCCGGCATCTGAACCGTCGAGTACAGGGCATCCACCCCGTTGAGCGCGCCGCCCGGCATGGGCACGCCGATCACCGGCAAGGTGGTCTTGGCGGCAACTACCCCTGCCAGGTGAGCGGCCATGCCGGCACCGGCGATGATGATCCGGATCCCCCTGTCCGCGGCCTCCGTGGCAAGAGCCATGGTCCGTACCGGTGAACGGTGAGCCGAAGAGATACGCATCTCCCACGGCACCCCGAAACGTTCCAGAATATCCGCTGCCTCCCGCATCACGGGCAGATCGGAATCACTGCCCATCATGATAAGAACTTGAGGAGTCACTTCCATTATTCCCTCCCTCCTGCAGTTGCTGTCAAAACCCAACAATCCTTGCCACAGAGACACAGAGACACGGAGGGCATCACAGAGATTCCTTACCTGAAGGGTTCTTTCTCTGAGTCTCCGTGTCTCTGTGGCAGAAGTGATGGATTATCTTGTGCGGCCGAGTGCCTTTTGGCCGATATCCCTGCGGAACTGGACGCCGGGCCAGGTGATGCGTTCGACCCCCTGGTAGGCTTGTTCGATGGCCTCCTGCACTGTTGCGCCCAGGGCCGTGACCCCCAGCACCCTGCCGCCGCTGGTCACGCATCGTTCATCCTTCAGGGCGGTGCCGGCATGGAAGACGTACACGTCGTCGAGCTGTGCGGCCTCGTCCAGGCCGGAGATCACGTCTCCCTTGCGGTAATCGCCCGGATACCCCTCAGCCGCCATGACGACGCAGACCGCGGCCTTGTCGTGCCACTCGATCTCCACGCCCGACAGGTCGCCGTTGGCCACGGCCAGGAGCACCGGCACGATGTCCGATTTCATCCGCATCAGGAGCGGCTGGCATTCAGGATCGCCGAAACGGGCGTTGAACTCCAGGGTCTTGACCTGGTCGCCGGTTACCATCAGGCCGGCATAGAGCACGCCGCGGTAGGGGCGCCCTTCGGCCGCCATGCCGTCCACTGCCCGGCGCAGGACCTGCTCCATGGCATTGGCGTGCACCGCGGGGGTGACCACCGGGGCGGGGGAATAGGCGCCCATGCCGCCGGTATTGGGGCCCTGGTCGCCATCAAAGATCGCCTTGTGGTCCTGGGCGCTGGCCAGGGGGATGATGTGCCTGCCGTCGGTGATGGCCAGGAACGACGCCTCCTCACCGGTCAGGAATTCCTCGATCACCACCCGCGAACCCGCTGCGCCGAAAGCGTTGCCGGAGAGCATGTCGGTCACCGCGGCCACCGCCTCGTCGCGGGTCTGGGCGATGATGACCCCCTTGCCGGCCGCCAGGCCGTCGGCCTTGACCACGATGGGCGCTCCGGTCTGCTCGATGAATGCCACGGCCGGAGCGATCTCGGTAAACACGCCGTAGGCTGCGGTGGGGACGTTGTACTTGTGCATCAGGTCCTTGGAAAACGCCTTGCTGGCTTCTATGATGGCCGCGTTCTTAGCCGGGCCGAACACCTTCAGGCCGTGCTTCTCGAACAGGTCCACGATACCCAGGGAGAGCGGCTGCTCCGGCCCGACCACGGTCAGGTCGATCCGTTCGGCCAGGGCGAACTCCAGCAGGACGTCCAGTTCATCCACGTTGATCGCGACGTTCTCGGCCAGGGTCGCGGTGCCCGGATTGCCCGGTGCACAGTAGATCG
>DATBXI010000248.1:0-4912 GCA_036514355.1 Desulfuromonadaceae bacterium | reverse complement strand
TTCGGCGTGGGGGAACTCATGGCCCGCATCCGGGCTTCCCTGCGGCGCTCGTTGCAACAGGCGCCCGAGCCGGTGTTCACCAGCGGCGATCTGGTGATGGACCTGACCCGCCGCAGAGTAACGGTCAGCAACGCGGAGATCCAGCTCACCCCCACCGAATACGACATACTGCGCCTTCTGGTGGCCCATGCCGGCAAGGTGCTGACCCACAGCCAGATCCTCAAGCAGATCTGGGGCATGGCCTACCTTGAGCAGCCCCACGTGCTGCGGGTGAACGTCAGCAACCTGCGGCGCAAGATCGAGGCCGATCCCTCCCGCCCCCGCCACATCGTCACCGAACCCGGGGTGGGATACCGGCTGAAGATCGAGGAATAGGCCGCTTCCTCAGGGGATACCTTCTTCCCCGCCTTGTACCCCACCATTGACACGTCCCACTGCAGGTTGGCATCCCCCGCGAACGTATGCCGAATCTACAGCCTGAACTGTCCCACCAGCCGTTGCAGCTCCTCTGCCTGCTGCGAAACCTCATTGGCGGCAATGGCGGTTTCATTGATGGCGTTACTGTTGTGATGGGCCAGTTCGTTCAGGCCCAGGACGTTGTTGCTGATCTCGCGGGTCGTGGCGGTCTGCTCTTCCGCGGCGGTGGCGATCTGGCTGATCTGGCCGGTCACGTCGGTGATGATCTCGAGGATCTCCTCCAGCGATGCGCCGGACGCCGCGGCATGGGCGCTGCCCTGCTCGACCTGGGCAACGCTCTGTTCCATGGTGAGCACCGCATCCTTGGTTTCCTTCTGGATCGCCTTGATCATCTCCCCGATCTCCTTGGTGGCGCGGGTGGTCCGCTCCGCCAGGGCGCGCACCTCGTCGGCCACGACCGCAAAGCCGCGCCCCTGCTCCCCGGCCCGGGCCGCTTCGATGGCCGCGTTCAGGGCCAGCAGGTTGGTCTGGTCGGCGATGTCCTCAATGGTGCCGATAATGGTGCCGATCTGGTCCGAGCGGTTACCCAGCGTCTCCACCGTGTCGGCGGCATTTTTGACCCGCTCGGCAATGGCGTGCATGACGACAATCGACTGGCCCACCACCTCGGCCCCCTGGGAGGCCTTGCCGGATGCCCCGCCGGCATTGTTCGCGGCATGGTGGCAGTTGGCGGCAATATCGGATGAGGTGGCCGACATCTCTTCACCGGCGGTGGCCAGGGCGGTGGACTGGGCAGAGAGATCCGCAACGCTCCGGGACATGGCCTTGGAAGTGGATTGCAGCTCGCTGGCGGAAGATGCCAGATGGGTGGCGCTGGCGGATACCCGGGTCATGATGCCCTGCAACGCGCCCACGAAGGTGTTGAACCAGTCGCACAGTTCGCCGATCTCATTTTTGCCGCGAATCGGCAGACGTTTGGTCAGATCCCCTTCGCCCTGGGCAATATCCCTGATGGAGTCCACCACCTCCTTGACCGGCCGGGTGATGGTGCGGGCTATCACCAGGGACAACAGGATGCTGAGGGCCAGCATTATCAGAAGCCCGATGCCGATGCCGGTCTTGACGCGCACCATGTCCGCGTCCACGTCATTGATGTAGATGCCGGTTCCCACGACCCAGCCCCACGGCTGGAACAGTTTGGTGTAGCTGAGCTTTGGCTGCGGTTTTGCTTCATTGGGCTTGTTCTGCCGGTAGCTGACAAACCCGCCTTTCGGGCTGCCCGACGCCGCGGCGGTAAATGCCCGGTAGATCTCTTTTCCGTCGGCATCCTTGAAGGCGCTCATGTCCTTGCCTTCGTTTTCGGGTCGCAGGGGGTGGGCGACGAGGCGATTGTTGAGGTCGCTGATAAAAAAGTACTCCTTGCCGTCGTAGCGCAGTTGCTTGATGTCCGCAGCCGCGCGTTTCCGGGCATCCTCATTGGTGAGCGTTCCCGCCTCCACCTGCTTCTGGTAGGAGGCCAGGATGGTCGATGCCTCCTCCACCAGATAGCGGACCGTGTCTTTCTTCTCCTCCATGATCAATCCGCGGATGTACGGATCCAAAACAAAGGTCGTGGCCAGGGCCAGCACAAGCCATGTCAATACCGACAGGCCCATGATCTTGGAAAAGATGCTCCAGTCCCTGTATCCCTTGATCATACGTTTCTCCTCTTCCCCTGTATCTGCGTGGGTATGTTCAAATAGTCGGTGAAATCAGAAAGCCGGAACAACGGACGACGGGCTTTCACGCATGCCTGCGGGTGGAAGACCATGGCCGCCCTTTGCTGATCAGGCGGCGATTTTGAAGTGCGCCATCAGGGAACGCAACTCCTCGGAGAGCCGCGACAGCTGGGCAGCGGCGGCCGCCGATTCCTGCGAGCCGTTGGCCGTCATCTGCACCACGGCCGTGATCTGCTGGATATTGTTGCTGATCTCGCTGGTGGTGGCGGTCTGCTCTTCGGCGGCGGTGGCGATCTGGCTGACCTGCATGGTCAATGCGCCGATCTGCTCCAGGATGTTCTGCAGCGATTCGCCCGACTTGGAGGCGTCCTGCGTCCCCTTTTCCACTTCCCGGACCCCTTCCTCCATGGATACGACGGCATTGCGGGTTTCGGACTGGATGTTCCTGATGGTTGCCGCGATCTGCTTGGTGGCCTTGGTGGTCCGTTCGGCCAGGGCGCGCACCTCGTCGGCGACCACGGCGAACCCCCGCCCCTGTTCACCGGCCCGCGCCGCCTCGATGGCGGCGTTGAGTGCCAGCAGGTTGGTCTGGTCCGCGATGTCCTCGATGGTGCCGACGATCTCCCCGATCTCTTCGGAGCGGCTGCCCAGGGTTTCGACCATGGTGGCCGTCTCCCTGACGCGCGCCGTAATCTGGGCCATCACCGTGATGGTCTCGTTCACGATCTGGGCGCTGGTCTCGGCGGCCTCGTTGACTCTGCCGGCATTGGAGGCGGCCTGGTGGCAATTGCCGGCGATATCGTTGGTGGTGGCGGCCATTTCCTCGCTGGCCGTGGCGATGGTCTGGGTCTGGGCAGCGGCCTGCTCGGCGCCCGTAGCCATCTGCTCGGCGGTTGAGTGCATCTGGTTGGCCGCGGAGGCGACCTCGAGACCGTTGTGTGCTACCCGCGTAATGGTCTCGTGCAACTGTTCGGCCATGATGTTGAGCTCCTTGGACAGCATGCCCATTTCGTCGCGGGAGGTGATGGCGCTGCGCACCGAAAGGTCACCGGCGGCCATGCTCTGCAGGGTCTCGAAGATCTTCCTGAGCGGGTTGACCACCGAGTTGGCGATGACGAACCCCAGCATCAGCGTGATGATCAGCGTCGCGGCAATGATGCCGACCATGGTCATGAAGGAGCCTTTGTAGGCAGCCGAGTTGGCCATGAACATCTCCTGGCCATCCCTGATGTTATCCGCGATGAGCCTGGAAACTGTTTCGGCCGGTTTGGCGTAGAGCGGGCCCACCTGCTCCGCACCAAAGGTAACGGCAGAGGCCACGGCCTTCTCGTCGTTGGCGGCACGGGCTGCCAGGAGCATCTCACCCAGCTTTGTCCCGTTGACCACATAGTTTTCGAATCCGTCCCTAAAGGCAGCGAGAGCTGCCAACTCCTGCTTGTCCAGCCCGGACGCCTCGAACTTCTTCATTGCGTCACGCACCGCCGCGGTTTTGACGGCAAAATCCTCCCACTTTTCCTTCAGCTTGGTCTGGTCCTTGAGCGCCATCATATAGACAAGGTCCAGCCGCATGACCAGAAAGTCGCTCTTCATCCCCCCCAGCATCGCCACGTGGCCAATGCTCTGGTTGGACTCTTCCAGGGCATGGTTGCTGCTGCGCATCCCCCCCAGACCCATGCCGCCGACCGCGACAAGGGCCAGGCACGACGCCAGCACGAGGACGAATAATTTGGTACGTACTTTGAGATCACTCCAGGTTTTCATCTTTCAGTATCCTCTCAGCATAAAATTGTTGATGTTTACTCGGCACTGAGCAGCCAAGGCAAACGGGTCTGCACAGCAGGAACGGTGCCAATGAATAAATATGTAATAAAATTGAGGGGTGTTGGGGCGGGATCTGCCGGGGATGCCCTGTCAACGATGTTGCTGGCCTTCGGGCGACTCGTGGTATTGTTAGGAATATCGATGTGTTACAGTGTGCAACCGGGTTGCTTGTCAACAGCGTTGACAAGGGGGGCGGTTGGCGCGAGTCGTCGCTTCCTGTTCAGGATCTTGTTGAGCCCCTGGCGCGTGATGCCCAGATAACGGGCAGCCACCCCCTGGTTGCCTTCTGCACGCTCAAGGGCTTTGGCGATCAGCGCCTCCTCGGCCTCCTTGAGGGTCGGCAGGCGATCTTCCGACTCGGTGAAGAGCGCGAGGACGGCGTCAGCGGCGGGCGCTGCCGGCTCTGGCGGGCGGTTGGCACCCATGGCCCGCAGAAAATACTCCTTGCCCAGGACCCCGCGGGAGTGGTTCGCCACCGCATCGTACACCATGGATTTCAACTCCCGAACATTGCCGGGAAACGCGTAGGCAGCCAGATAGCGGTGCAGTTCGGCGCTAACCGGGGCCGGCGGTTTGTTCATGGATTCGGCGGCCTCTGCCAGGAAACGGTCCAGCAGCAGCGGGATGTCCCCCTTGCGCGCCGCAAGGGGCGGCAGGTGGGCGTTGTGGGCACAGAGGCGATAGAAAAGATCCTGGCGGAACCGGCCCGCGTCCACCATGGCCCGCAGGTCCCGGTTTGTGGCGGCAATGATGCGGGCGGTACTCTTGCGGGGGGTGTCGGAGCCGAGGGGGAAGTACTCCTGCTCCTGGAGCAGGCGCAGGAGCTTGATCTGGGAGGTATCCGACAGCTCGCCGATCTCGTCCAGGAAGAGCGTTCCGCCGGCCGCCTGGGCGATGATGCCGTCCCGGGAGCGGTCGGCACCGGTGTATGCGCCCCTCATGTGCCCGAAAAGGGT
>DATBXI010000247.1:0-8921 GCA_036514355.1 Desulfuromonadaceae bacterium | reverse complement strand
AGGTCCACCCGGCCGATGCCGTGCTGGCCGCCCAGGAAGTTGAGATGGGCCAGCAACTGGGCCGGTGTCATCTTCACACCGTCCACCGCCACGGCGTTGCCGTTCTTGAACTCGATCTCCACGTACTGCGGCTTGTTGGGGGCCTTCTCGGGCGGAACCGTGAGCACGTACATCTCTTCCGGGGCCTCGGCCCAGGTATCCTCCAGGATCCCCCCTTCGAAGGAGATGTGCAGCAGGTTGCGGTCCGAGGACCAGGGGCGCTTCTTGGTGACCGGGATGGGGATGCCGTTCTTCTTGGCGTACTCGATCAGGGCCTGGCGGCTGTTCAGATCCCACTCGCGCCAGGGCGCCACCACCTTGATGGACGGGTCGAAGTGGTAGTAGGCCAGCTCGAAGCGCACCTGGTCGTTCCCTTTGCCGGTGGCGCCGTGGGATACGGCGTCGCACTTCTCCTTGGACGCGATCTCCATCTGGCGCTTGGCGATCAGCGGACGGGCGATGGAGGTGCCCAGCAGGTAGTGCCCCTCGTAGATGGCGTTGGCGCGAAACATGGGAAACACGAAGTCGCGGACGAATTCCTCCCGCAGATCGTCGATGTAGACCTTGTCGGCGCCGGTGGCCAGGGCCTTCTCACGGATCGGGGCCAGCTCGTCCCCCTGCCCCAGGTCGGCCGAAAAGGCCACGACCTTGCAGCCGTACTCGTTCTTGAGCCACTTCAGGATGATGGAGGTATCCAGCCCGCCCGAGTAGGCGAGGACGATCTTCTTGATTTCCTGTTTCTTTGCCTTTGCCATGTAGCATCTCCTTCTATTGTATTTAGATAAATCATCTATGGAGCATCGTTTTTTCGTCAGGTCAAGACGCGCGCGCCAAGTTCCCGTAACGCCGAGATGGCGGAAAAGCGGCGCTCCTAACCTATCAAGGTGGCCATGATGGCCTTCTGTATATGCAGCCGGTTCTCGGCCTCGTCCCAGACCACCGAATTGCGCCCCTCGATGACCGAGTCGCTGATCTCCTCCCCCCGGTGGGCGGGGAGACAGTGCATGACGATGCAGTCCGGTTGCGCCAATTGTACCAGAGAATTGTCCAGACAGTAGCCGCTGAAGGCCTGCTCCCGCTCCTTCTGCTCGGCCTCCTGTCCCATGCTGGCCCAGACGTCCGTGTTGAGCACGTCAGCCCCCTGGACCGCGGCCCGCGGGTCGTGCGTCAGGGTGATCCGGCCCGGGGCCGTGGCCTGCGCCCACCGCAGCACCTCGCTGTCCGGCTCATACCCCTTTGGGCAGGCCAGCGCCAGGTCGAAGCCGCAGATGGCGGCAGCCTCGATCCAGGTGTTGGCCATGTTGTTGCCGTCCCCCACCCAGGCGAACTTCAGCCCCGCATACCCCCCCTTGTGCTCGATAACCGTCTGCAAATCGGCCATGATCTGGCAGGGATGGAACAGGTCGGTCAGGCCGTTGATCACCGGCACGTCCGAGTAGCGGGCAAATTCCTCCACGATATCCTGGCCAAAGGTACGGATCATGATGCCGTCGCAGTAGCGGGCCATGACCCGGGCGGTGTCCTTGATCGGCTCGCCGCGTCCCATCTGGGAGCCGCCGGCGGACATGAACAGCCCGTGGCCGCCCAACTGGAAGACCCCCACCTCGAAGGATATCCTGGTCCTGGTGGAGGCCTTTTCGAAGATCAGCGCAACGCTCTTCCCCTCCAGCAACCGGTGGGGAATGCCCTGTTTCTGCTTCGCCTTCAGGGCCTGTGCCAGGTCGAGCAGGCCGTCCAGTTCCGCCTTTGTGTAATCATGCAGCGCCAGAAAATGTCGCGCCATGGTTCTCCCTCCTACACCCCGACCTCGGCAAAGATGCCGTCGAGGATCGCAATCATGGAATCTATCTCCTGCCTGGTGACCACCAGGGGGGGGACGAAACGGAGCACCGTTTCGTGGGTCACGTTGAGCAGCACGCCGCGACCATGCCCCTTCTTGACGATGTCGGCGCCAGGGATGGTCAATCCCATGCCGATCATCAGGCCGATGCCCCGCACCTCCGTGACAAAGGGGTATTTCCGCCCCATGGTCTCCAGTTCGCCCAGCAGGTACTCCCCGATCTCCTCGGTCCGGTTGAGGATCCCCTCTTCCAGGATGGTCCGCACCGTGGCGATGGCCGCGGCGCAAACCAGCGGGTTGCCGCCGAAGGTGGAACCGTGGGTACCGGGCGTGAATGCCGCGGCAAACTTGTCCCGGGCCAGCATGGTGCCGATGGGCGCGCCGCCGGCCAGGGCCTTGGCCAGGGTCATGATGTCGGGGACCACGTCGAAATGCTCGTAGGCGAACAGCCTGCCGGTGCGCCCCATGCCCACCTGGACCTCGTCGAAGATCAGAAGCAGGCCGTGCTGGTCGCAGATCCGGCGCACCTCCCGCAAATAATCGGGCGACGGGACATTCACCCCTCCCTCCCCCTGGATCGGCTCCAGCATGACCGCGCAGGTGTGGGGGGTGACGGCCGCCTCCAGGGCAGCCGCGTCGTTGAAGGGCACATGCTTGAAGCCGTGCAGCAGGGGGTCGAAGAACCGCTGCACCTTTTCCTGGCCCGTGGCCGAGACCGTTGCCATGGTGCGGCCGTGGAACGACTCGGCAGCGGTGATGATCTCGTAGCGCTCCGGGCCGTACGTGTCACGGCTGTATTTCCGGGCCAGCTTGATAGCAGCCTCGTTGGCCTCGGCCCCGCTGTTGCAGAAAAAGGCCTTGTCCGCAAAGGAATGGCTGCACAGCAGCTCGGCCAGCTCGATCTGCTGGGGGATCTGGTAATAGTTGGAACAGTGGATCAGCTCGGCCGCCTGTCGCTGCAGGGCCGTCACCACCGCAGGGTGGCAGTGCCCCAGGTTGTTGACCGCCACCCCCCCGAGGAAATCCAGATACTCCTTGCCGTCCGCATCCCACAGGCGGCTCCCCTGCCCCCGCACCGGCACGATGGGATAGCGGCCATAGGTCTTCATGATGTACTTGTCCGACTTCTCGATCCACTGGTCTGATGTCATGATCCGTTGTTCCCTTCCGCGGTCGGGGAGGCATTGCGCGACTGCATCTGCTGAATATAGTCAACAATGAGCTGCCGATCATCGTCCTCTATGTATTCGTAACTCCCCGCCGTTATGCTGATAGCCTGGGACTTGAGCCTGATCTTGGCCCAGTTGTAGAAGAACCTGTCCTCCGGGGTCTGCTCGAACGGTTTGGAGCGGGTAACCTTGAGGACCGCATGGACAACCTTGGGTTCGGGCCATTCCAGGAATATCTGCAGCGCCAGAAAGGCATTGCGCTGGAACGGATCCACGGTGGTGAACCGAACTCCTCCCCCGCCCAGGTTTATGCGTACCGGCAGCAGGTCGTCCTCCCCCTGCCAGGCTCGCACCTTGAAGCTCTCTCCGTATGACTCGCGGCCAAAGGTGCAGTCTCGCGGTTTGCTCCGCCGGGCCTGCACCAGTTCCTTGGCAGCTTCAAACCCTTGTACCGGTTCGTAGAGAAAGGGCATCAGCACATCCTGCCGGATGTAATCGCGCTTGATCCTGATATCCGCTTCACCGGCAAACCGGACGAAAACCGTCTGCTCGAACGAGTTCTTGCCGATGACGACCGGACACTCGCAGTGGAGATACCCCACGAGGGCCGAAAGGGTGGCCGGCACCTCCGTGCCGAGCAGGTCGGCCGGAAGTTCGTCGTGCATGACCGCAAGCTCGCAGGCCACATCGGACACCTGGACCATGACGCACATCAGATCCAGGTAGGCGCCCGGATCCGCCTCGACCATAAGGGTCGCTATCTCGCCGATACGGAAGTACTTTGCGTATTCGCGTGTTTTGAAGTCCATCCACCCTCCTAGCGGACGATCTCCGTCCCTATGCCGATGTCGGTGAATATCTCCAGCAGGACGGCATGCTCCATCCTGCCGTCGATGATGTGGGCCTTGCGCACCCCCTGCTGGAGGGCCTCCGCGCAGCAGACCACCTTGGGGATCATGCCGCCGGTAATGGACTCCTCCGCGATCAGGCGGTGCATGTCCGCCACCGATATGCTGGGGAGCAGTTTCGCCTCGCTGTCCAGGACGCCCGGCGTATCGGTCAGCAGGATCAGCTTTTCCGCGTTGAGCGCCGCCGCCACGCGGCCGGCCACCAGGTCGGCGTTGATGTTGTAGCTTTCCCCGTCCGGGCCGACCCCCACCGGCGCGATGACCGGAATGTAGCGCCCCTGCTCCAGGGTGGCGATCAGGTCGGTGTTGACCTTGACCACGTCCCCCACGAACCCCATATCCACCTGCTCGACCCTGCCGTCCTCGCCGCACACCTCCTGGAGCAGCTTCCGGGACAGAAGCAGCGTCCCGTCCTTGCCCGAGAGGCCTACCGCACGGCCGCCGTGCTGGTTGAGGTAACCGACCACTTCCTTGTTCACCTGCCCCACCAGGACCATCTCCACCACGGCCATGGTCTCGGCGTCGGTCACCCGCATCCCACGGACAAACTGGGAGACGATGCCGTAGCGCTTGAGGGTCTCGTTGATCTGCGGCCCGCCGCCGTGGACGATGACCGTGTTGATCCCCAGGGACTTGAGCATGATCACGTCCAGGGCGAACGAGGCCTTCAGGCGCTCGTCCACCATGGCATGGCCGCCGTACTTGATGACGAAGGTCTTGCCGGCGAAGCGTCTGATGTAGGGCAACGCCTCCATCAGGGTGTTGGCTTTCTCGATCAGGTGGTGCATGGATGCGTCCTTATTCCTGAAAATAACTAAACTGCCATCCCGAAAGATGGCAGTTTAGCGTACTACCGGCAAAAGTTCAAAGGGTTATTACATTGGGTGCAAGCATTTGTAAAGGCGCCATCATCAGGTCATGATGCGAGACCCCAAATCCCGTTTCACGGCTTCTGTTTCTTCTGTCTGCGCCGCCAATAGGTAGGGCGGCGTTTTTGATGGGCAACGGCAACAACAACGATAGTTTCAGCTTCTACGGAATAGAGCACATTGAATGGAAAACGGGAGAGAACCTTTTTACGAATGCTTTTTCGTACGGTCTGCGCGGCGAGAGGATTGTCGAGTATGGTAGCGACAGTTTTATGGACTTCAACGATGAATGCGATGCCAACGCCGGGCGCTTCACTTTCGTAGTAACGTGCGGCTTCGCGGAGTTCCTTTTCCGCTTCCGGCAGAAATTCCGATTTCATTTCAATTCTGCCAGTGCCCGGCGGAACACATCATCCGTGGGTATTCCGCGTACGACTCCCTGGCGGTAGTCTTGAAGCCTCCGCTCCGCTTCGTCAAGCCATAGCCGCTCCAACTCGGAATCGGAGGGGATATCAAGGCTCATAAGGAGCCTCCCGGCAAGGGTCGCACGTGCTTCAATTCCAAGCCCCATGGCTTCAGCTTCAATTTGTTTCATGGCTCGTGGCATGGGTTTGTTCCTTTCATGTTTGTATGCGGTTTGACGATCAGAAGAGCATCCGGCAGTTCTACTCCCTATTTATACTCCAATTCACTGCTGCGGAAAAGCCCCAAGGGTTGTCTTGCAAAATGAAATTTCTGCCTCGTTCTTCAACCTCTATTTGCTATACTAACGCAAGAATTTCAACAAAAAAGCCGTTTGACCAACTCCCACGCTGATCAAACGGCTCAATTAACCGGCACTCAAATTTACATCACATCCCTGCCAGCACCTGTGCCGCACTCGCCAAGGCCTCATCCAGCTTCTCGGGAGCAGAACCGCCGGCCTGGGCCAATTCCGGCTTGCCGCCGCCGCTGCCGCCGACGAGCGGCGCCAACTGCTTGATGATGTCACCGGCCTTGAAACGCCCGCTGAGGCCCTTGGTGACCGCCACCAGCAGGTTGGCCTTGCCGCCGATGGCCGCGCCCAGACAGACGACCCCCTCGCCGATGCGCTCCTTGAGGGTGTCCGAGAGATCGCGCAACGCCTTGACATCCTCCACCTGCACCTGCACGGCCAGGAGCTTCACGCCGTTCACCTCCACGGCCCGGGCAAGCAGGTCTCCGGAGGCTGCCGCGTTGAGTTTCCCCTGCAGCGATTCAATTTCCCGCTGCAGCTCCCGCTGGCGGGCCAGCAGCTTTTCCAGCCGCTCCAGCGGATTGCCCCCCTCGGCCTTGAGCAGGGCGGCCATGGTCCGCTGTTCATCCTCCACCTGCTGCACCAGGCCGAGCGCGCCCGTCCCGGTCAGCGCCTCGATGCGGCGCACACCGGCGGCAATGCCGGTTTCGGTGACGATCTTGAACAGGCCGATATCGCCGGCCGCCCGCACGTGGGTGCCGCCGCACAGCTCCATGCTGATGTCCCCGACCCGGACCACCCGCACCGTGTCGCCGTACTTCTCGTCGAACAGCGCGGTGGCGCCGGCCTCGATGGCCTCGTTGATCCCCATCTGGGTCGTGGCCACCGGGTCGTTGGCCATGATGAAACCATTGACCAGCTGCTCCACCCGCCGGATCTCCTCGGGCGTCATGGCGGAGAAGTGGGTGAAGTCGAAGCGGAGACGGTCGCTGGCCACCAGCGAGCCGGCCTGTTTGACATGGTCACCCAGCACCTGGCGCAGGGCCGACTGGAGCAGATGGGTGGCGGTGTGGTTGCGGGCCGTGGCGCCGCGGGAGCAGAGGTCCACCTTCAGGTCGGCCGCATCCCCCCTGGTGAGGGTCCCCTCCCGCACCACGGCGTGGTGTACGATCAGGTCCGGATAGGGACGGCTGGTGGTCACCACCTCCAGGTGGGCGTTGCCGGTGGAGATCACGCCGCGGTCCCCCTTCTGTCCGCCCGAATCACCGTAGAAGGGGGTGGCGTCCGTCACCACGTCAACGCTCTCACCCGCCACGGCGGCATCCACCTCCGCGCCGTCCCGGACCACAGCGGTGACCGGGGCGTAGACCGTCATCTCCTCGTACCCCACGAAGCGGCTTCTCAGGCCGCGGTTGTGCAGTTCCTTGTAGATCTGGGCAATGCCGGCCTCTCCCGAACCTTTCCAGTGTTCACGGGCCTGGTCGCGCTGGCGCTCCATGCAGGCCTCGAAACCCGCCTCGTCGATGGCAAACCCCTCCCCTGCCACGATGTCGGCGGTCAGGTCCGTGGGGAAGCCGTAGGTGTCGTACAGCTTGAAAAGCACGTCGCCGGGGATGACGCTCTTTCCGGCACTGCGCAAGGCCGCTGTCTCGTCGTTGAGGATCGCCAGTCCCCGGTCCAGGGTCTCGGCAAACCGCTGTTCCTCGGCCAGGACGACCTTCTTGATGTAGGACTCCCGCTCCAGCAGTTCCGGATAGGAGTCGGCCATCATGTCCCGCACCGCATCCACCGTATGAAAGAGCATGGGTTCGGCGAAACCGAGCATCTTGGCATGGCGGGCCGCCCGGCGCATGATGCGGCGCAGCACGTAGCCCCGCCCCTCGTTGCTGGGCAGGGCGCCGTCGCAGATCAGGAAGGTCACGGCCCGGGAGTGATCGGCGATGACCCGCATGGAAACGTCGTCCTTGTCGTTGTCCCCGTACCGCTTGCCCGAAAGCCGCTCCACATGGCGGATGATCCCCTGCAGCAGGTCGGTGTCGTAGTTGGAGCCGACCCCCTGCATGACCGCCGTAATCCGCTCCAGCCCCATGCCCGTATCCACCGATGGCTTGGGGAGCGGGGTCATGGTGCCGTCCGTGGAGCGGTTGAACTGCATGAACACGTTGTTCCAGATCTCCATGTAGCGGTCGCAGTCGCACCCCACGGTGCATCCCGGCTTGCCGCACCCCACCTCGGGACCCTGGTCGTAGAAGATCTCCGTGCAGGGGCCGCAGGGACCGGTGTCGCCCATGGACCAGAAATTGTCCTTCTCGCCGAAGCGGAAGATGCGGTCGCGGGGGATTCCCTCCTGAAAGTGCCAGATATCGGCGGCCTCGTCATCATCGGTATAGACCGAGACGTACAGGCGGCTCTTGTCCAGCCGCAGGTCCTCGGTCAGGAACTCCCAGGCATAAGCGATGGCCTCCTTCTTGAAGTAATCGCCAAAGGAGAAGTTGCCCAGCATCTCGAAGAAGGTATGGTGCCGCGCCGTGCGCCCCACGTTCTCCAGGTCGTTGTGCTTGCCGCCGGCCCGCACGCATTTCTGCGAACTGCAGGCCCGGGTGTACTCCCGTTTCTCCAGCCCCAGGAAACAGTCCTTGAACTGGTTCATGCCGGCATTGGTGAACATCAGGGTGGGGTCGTTCTTGGGGATGATGCCCGAGCTGGGGACCACCGCGTGTCCCCGGTCGGCAAAATACGTCAGAAAGCGTGCGCGAATCTCGTTGCCTGTCATGTCTGCCCTTTTCAATATGGAATGTGGCGTTACTTTTTCTTGTCAGCGCCGGCGGTATCCGTAGGCACCCATGCCTCGATGTACCTGCCGTCCTCGTCGATCTTGTTCACATACCGTCTGACCTGGCCCGTGGCCGTATCGATGAGGAACAGGGTGGTGGTGGATTGCCCCCCCCGCTTCAGGTCATAGACGGTATACTGCCCCTGGAACAGCTGGTACCTGCCGATCTCCTGCGCAATCCGCGCCGCCTCCCGCTGGCTTGGCGGGTCGCTCGCATACAGGGTTGACGCCGTCAGCAGGCTGCACATCATGGCCGCACTAATCCGTTTCATATCTCCTCCACGAAACCGTTATTCGAACGTTACCGTCTCCGAAGGCTCGCTCTCCAGGCCGCTGCCATCCACCGCCGTAATATAGAGCTCGACCTTGCCCCTGTCATCGTTCCGCCAACGGGTCTCCTTCACATCGGCAAGCTTCTGGGCCACCCCCAGGAACCCCTTCTTGTAGATGGCATAGCCGCGCACGTCCTTTTCCGGGTTCGGCTGCCAGGAGACCACCCGGTCGGCGGCCACAACGCCGGCCACCCGGGCGGGCAACGGCTTGGTCCG
>DATBXI010000246.1:0-2297 GCA_036514355.1 Desulfuromonadaceae bacterium | reverse complement strand
GGATCAGGGTATGGGATTGGATTTTATCGGTGATGTACTCGGAGAAGAGCTGCCGGTCCACGGCCAGGGCGCCGCCGGCTGGGACGCGAGTGGCCTCGGCCGCTTCCATGATGAGGGAATTGCAGCGGCGCAACTCCTCCTTGAGCAGCCCCACGGCATTTTCCAGGGAATCGCCCCGCAGGGAGTTGGAGCAGACCAACTCCCCCAGGCCGGGGAGGTGGTGAGCCGGGGAGAACCGCTCCGGCTTCATTTCGCGGAGGGTGACGCCGACACCGCGCTGCGCCGCCTGCCATGCCGCCTCGCAGCCGGCCAGGCCGGCACCGATGATGGTTATCCTGTCTACGGACATACTATGTTCCTCAAAACGAACAGAGGCACAGAGGATGATCTCCGCGCCTCCGCGCCTCTCCGGTTTCAGATGTTGCGCCTACTCGCTGGTGTAGTCGCACCCCTCTTTGGGGCATTTCAGGAATTCGCCTTTTTTCTTGTACACCTTCTTCACCAGGAGCGGGAAGCCGCATTTGGGGCACGGCTTTTCCACCGGCGGGTCCCACAGGGCGAACTTGCACTGGGGGTAACGGTTGCAGGAGTAGAACATCTTGCCGTAGCGGGACTTCTTCTCGGTCAACTCCCCTTCCTTGCACTCCGGGCAGGTAACACCGGTCCCCTTGGGCTTGACCAGGGGCTGGATGTTCTTGCAGGCCGGGTAGCCGGAGCAGGCCAGGTACTTGCCATAGCGGCCGTCCTTGATCAGCATGGGCTGGCCGCACTTGTCGCACTTCTCCTCGGACAGGACCGGCTCGGCTGTTTCGCCCCCCTTGTCCTGGTCGATGTTGCGGGTGTACTTGCACCCCTCCTGGAAGCCGGAACAGGCGATGAACTTGCCCCGCTTGCCCAGCTTGACCACCAGCGGCTTGCCGCACTCGGGGCACATCTCGTCGGTGGCCTCGGTGGTGAGATCGGATTTGCTGACCTCCCCCTCCTTCTGCTTGAGCAGCGTGATGAACGGCTCCCAGAACTCCTTCAGGAGCGGTTTCCACTGCTTCTCGCCCCGGGAGACCTGGTCCAGCTCCTCCTCCAGGCCGGCGGTGAAGTTGTAGTCCACGTACTTGGGAAAATGGGCCGTGAGCAGGTCGTTCACCACCATGCCCACGTCCTCGGGGAAGAAGCGCTTCTTGTCCAGGCGGGCATACTTGCGCTCCACCAGGGTGTTCATGATCGAGGCATAGGTGGAGGGGCGGCCGATGCCGTACTCCTCCAGGGTCTTGACCAGGGTGGCCTCGGTGTAGCGGGGGGGCGGCTGGGTGAAGTGCTGCTCCGGGATGACCTCGTGCAGTTTCAGGGAAGCCCCTTCGCTCATGGCGGGCAACAACCCCTCCTTCTCCTCGTCCTGGTCGTCCTGCCCCTCGATGTACAGCTTCATGAAGCCCGGAAAGCGGATCACCGTGCCGCTGGCCCGCAGGCCGCACCGCTTCGCCCCGCTGAATGGGCCGGCAGCGACGGGACCGGCCAGGTCCGCGGTGATGTCCACCGACGTCTGGTCCAGCAGGGCTTCGGCCATCTGGCAGGCCACGGTCCGTTTCCAGATCAGTTCGTACAGCTTGAACAGGTCCGGGGTGAGGAAGCGCTTCAGTTCGGCCGGGGTCTTGGAGATGTAGGTGGGGCGGATCGCCTCGTGGGCCTCCTGGGCGTTCTTGGTCTTGGTGCGGTAGATGCGCGGCTTGGCCAGGGCGTATTCGCTGCCGTAGGCGGCGGCAATGACGTCGTGGGCTTCCTTGAGCGCCTGGTTGGAGAGGGTGACGCTGTCGGTACGCATGTAGGTTATGAGACCCACCGTGCCCCCCTCGCCGATGTCTATCCCCTCGTACAGTTTCTGGGCCGTGGACATGGTCTTCTTGGCCGAAAAGCCGAGCTTGCGGGAGGCTTCCTGCTGCAGGGTCGAGGTGGTGAATGGGGGTGACGGGGTGCGCTTCTTCTCGCTTTTGGTGATCCGCTCCACCCGGTAGCCGGCCGACTGGAGGGCAGTCTTCAGCCCGGCGGCCACCTCTTCACCCGGGATGTCGAACTTGCCCAGCCGCTTGTCCCCCACCGTCACCAGGCCGGCCCGGAACTCCTGGCCCGGCGCCACTCCCAGGCGGGCGGCGATGGTCCAGTACTCCTGCTCGGTAAAGGCACGGATCTCCTTCTCCCGCTCGCAGATCAGCCTAAGGGCCACCGACTGCACGCGCCCGGCGGAGAGGCCGTAGCGGATCTTCTTCCAGAGGAAGGGGGAGAGGGTGACGCTGTCGGTACGCATG
>DATBXI010000245.1:0-5080 GCA_036514355.1 Desulfuromonadaceae bacterium | reverse complement strand
AAGGGGAGGAGCCTTTGTTCCCCCTCTTAGGATAAGAGGGGGTTAGGGGGAGTTAGCTTTTTGAATGGGGCTGTCCTAGATAATTAGTTGAGTCGACCCTTAACAAGTTTTTTCAGTAATGAAACCTGTAGCTTAGGGTCTGGATTGTTAAATCGCCACTCGCATTCTTTCAGGAACAAATTGAAGTTCTCTTTTGGAATGCCGTTAAACCTTCGCAAGTGGCGTTTTGCCTGGTTCCAGAAGTTCTCGATACCGTTGATGTGATTCCGACCCTCGGCAAATTGTTCGCTGTGACTGATACGCACGTGATGGAAGCCGCTGACATCGAGTGCGTTATAGCTACCGAGAGAATCAGTATAAACGATGCTATCCGGTACGATCTTCTCCTCCACGATGCGCATCAAAGTCGCTGAGCGTACATCCGGAATAATCTTGGTATAGACGCAGCCACCGCGCTTTAGAATGCCGAATACGGGGACCTTACCAGCAGCACCACGGCCACGTTTGCCTTTGCGAGTACCGCCGAAATATGACTCATCGACTTCAATCTCTCCCGAAAACGGAGAGGCATCGTCAACCGCGTGGCAGATCAGTTGGCGAAGTCGATGGAAGTAAAGAGCAGCCGTGTTTCGATGAACCCCAACCAGCGCTGCGGCTGTTCGGGCCGTTGCGCCGGAAACAAAATACTCGATGAGTCGTTCTTGTTTTTCCTGGCTCAGTCGACTTTTACGCATGAGCTATCCTAGACAATTTTCGTTATCTAGGACAGCCCCTTTTGAATTGCCGACATCCACTGCGTAACCCCTCCTGTCCTTACGCTAAGGGGAGGGACGCGGAGATCAAGAGTTGTGCTGGTGTTTTCTCCCCCTCTTAGGTTAAGAGGGGGTTGGGGGGAGTTACGAAGATTGGCAGTTATGAAATTCCTGCGAAATGATCCGACATTGAAGGAGCGCCGGAGGGAGCTGCGGCGGAACCAGACTGACGCCGAGAAGGCCTTTTGGGCGCATGTGCGAAACAGCCAAGTTTTTGGAATGAAATTTTTCCGGCAATACAGTGTCGGCCCCTATATTCTGGATTTTTATTGTCCAACATTAAAGCTGGCGGTCGAATTGGACGGAGGCCAGCATAATCAGCAGGAAAACCGGGAATATGACACCGCTCGTTCCGCATATTTGAATGCCCACGGCATAGAAGTCATCAGATATTGGAATAACGAGGTGTTGTGCGAGATCAGTGGCGTGCTTGCCCAGTTGGAGCAGAGAGTTGCTGAAAGGCGTAACCCCTCCCCCGCCTCCCCTTAGCTTAAGGGGAGGAGCCTTTGTTCCCCCTCTTAGGATAAGAGGGGGCTGGGGGGAGTTACGAAAATATACGAAGGAGCCGACATGTACCTCTCCACCTACCTTAAAACGTATCCTCGTCCCGACAAGCCGGGGCGAGTGCTGCTGTTCAGCACCCGGCGCTGCGCCGTGCTGGAGTGTTCCGAAGGGCTGTGGGAACGGGTACAGGCCGGCGGGGAAGGGCTGGGCGAGCAGGAGCGCGTCACCCTGGCCCGCCTGGGAGTGCTGGTACCGGATCGGCAGGCCGAGCAGGAGGAGATGCGGGCCACCTTTGACACCATCAACACCCAGAGTCGCCACCAGAGCGTGACCGCCACCCTGACCCTGGAGTGCAACCTGGCCTGCCCCTACTGCTTCGAGGATCCCTTCCGGGGGCGCTTCGTCATGAGCCGGGAGACGGCGGACCTGCTGGTGGAGCGGCTGTCGGAGCGCATGGCCGATGGGCTGGATGTGACTGTGGATTTTTACGGCGGCGAGGCGTTGATGGCTGCCGCCATCCTCAAGGAAATCGCCACGCGCCTGGGCGCCGCGGCCCGCAGCCACGGGGTAGCATTTGCCTTCAACCTCTTCTCCAACGGCGTCTTGCTGACCCCCAAGACGGTACGGGAACTGCTTTCCCTGGGGCTGGCCGCGGTGAGGACCACCATGGACGGCCCGCCGGACATCCACGACAGCCAGCGGCCGTTCGTGTCGGGCAAGGGGAGCTTTGCGACTATCCTGGCCAATGTCAAGGCGGTCCACGGCCTGGTGCCCATTGACCTGGGGGGCAACTACACCCGCGAGAATTACCGCCGCTTCCCGGAACTGCTGGACCTGCTCCTGGCCGAGGGGGTCGATCCCCGCAAGTTCAAGGCGGTGGTGTTCTCGCCGGTCATACCCAAGGCAGACGGCAGCACCGGGGGCGACCATGCCTCCACCTGCGCCTCCACCGCCGAGCCGTGGATGTGGGAGGCGGGCGCCTGGCTGCGGGAGGAAACCCTCAAACGCGGTTTCCCGGTCCCCAAGCTCAAGGCGAGTGCCTGTATAATCGAATTCTCGAACGACTGGGTGGTGGGGTACGATGGTGCCATCTACAAGTGTCCGGTGTTCATGGGTCAGGAGGAACTGCGCGTTGGCACCCTGGCCGAAGGGGTGCGCGACTATCGGGAATCCCACAGTCTGGACGTGTGGAAGACCGATGAATGCCTGGAGTGCGCCTACCTGCCGCTCTGCTTCGGGGGCTGCCGTTTCTTCCGCAAGCTGAAGACCGGCGCCATCGACGGCGTGGAGTGCCGCCGGGCCATGTACGACGCCACCCTGGAGCGGTTCGTGCGTCAGGACCTGGAGTTGCAGCCCCGCCCGTAAGCGCCCCCTCCCCGAATCAACACCCACGTAAAGTTTCTTTACGTTTTGCCCAAACCCGTACCGCGAGCGGGTTTGGGCGGGAAACGACCCGGCACGTAAAGTTTCTTTACGTTTTAGCCCAAGCCCCATCAATAGCGGTTTTACGACCGAAAACAATCCCCGCGTAAAGTTTCTTTACGTTTTCCAATCTTTCGCCCCGCGCTCCTCGTCGGTCCCTCCAGCCATCTGCCACTTCCACCCCGATTGCCCCCGCGTGCGGTCTGCAACGGTCCTTCAGGCCCCATGAATGCTCAATCCGTGGAGGTCGCGCGCCGTCTGCTCCCCTGAACGCAGGTTGCCGGTACACCGGCCGCGGGGGTCCGCACCGGTATCCGTCGGCAGCGTGCGGCGCCGGTGCGACGAAGGTGTCTTGGCTTCAACTATTGGAAATTAATTGTAAAATCGGAGTTGGCATTAAACGTGTAATAAATAGGGCTGGTCAATCGGCCTTATTCCATACACCGCTATATACCGAGGAGAACACCATGGAACGGCAAGAATCGGATGTGCGCTTTCGGGACCCGGATGCGAAGGAGGCACCGCTCACTGCCATCGAGATCACCATACTGGCCATGCTGCAGCACCACACCCACCGGTCGGGCCAGATCATCGACATACCGCGCCTGCAGGACGAGTGCGAGGACAACGGCCTGAGCGTCTCCGAGTTCAGCCACGGGTTCGTGCGATTGCTGACCCGCCACCTGCTGGAGCCGCACGGGGATTTCACCTTCAGCCTTTCCGACGAGGGGCGGCGGCTGAAAGACGCCATCTGCCGTCCGAGCGGCGGATCATGCGGCCCAGTTCCCCCCGGCGCGAACCGCTGATCAATCCTGAGTACCGGCAGGCGAGTGCCCACATGATGAACAGACAGTATCCCATCCCCTTTCGCTGGGTTGCCAAGGAAGAACTGCTGCAGCGCGTCCGCAAGGGAGTCTGCGAATTCATGATCCTGTGCGCCAACCTGGAAGTGGATCATGAGCATCCACCACCCGCCACGGACGCCCGGACCCCGGCCGTAACGGCCATGATCGCCTTTGACGGGGATTATCTGGGGGTCGTCTGGGTGCAGTGCAGCGAACCGCTTGCCGCGCGCATAGCCGCTGGCATGCTGGGTGCCCGGCCGGCCGGCATCGAGGACGGCGTGCGCGAGGCCCTGGGCGCCATGATCAACATCCTCGGCGGAGACGTCAAACTCTTCCTCTGCCGTGGCGGCTGCAACGTGGACCTCTCCCAACCCTGGGTATCCCTACCGGACGGCAGTGGTCACCCCGAGTTCGTCAGCGACCCCGAGAGCATGCGCTGCTCGTTCCGCTACGGCAGCGAGCGCCTGCTGGTGGGGTTGACGGTGAGAAAGGCGCTGGAGGCCCTCCCGTCCTGACATTTAGTTATGCCGTACCTGTGCACTATGTTCCCGAGGAGGCCGCATGAAACCCACCCCGTCCGCCGCTGCGTCGTTCGAACCGACCGATCTTTCCCGCCAAATGATCAGTGATATCCAGAAAGTCTTCAGCACCATGGTGGGCAGGGACGACCTGCTCCATCTCCCCCTACTGCTCGACCCCGTCACTCATTTCGAAGACTGCGTTACCGCCATGGTGGGCCTGGCCGGCACCTACAACGGCGTGGTCAGCCTGCATGCGCCCCGGAACCTGGCCATGGACTTCACCGCGGGCATGTTGGGGGCAGAGGTGAGCGAACTGGACGCGGAGGTCCACGACGCCATGGGTGAACTGGCCAACATGATCGCCGGGGCCGTCAAGCTCCACCTCTCCCGCGACGGCGCGGACATCAAGATTTCCCTCCCCTCGGTCATCACCGGAAACGAATATTTCATCGCCACGGGCAAGCCGGACGACACCCTGTCACTGGGATTTGCCACCGAGCGGCACTGGTTCATGGTCAACGCCGTGCTGGAAAAGGGGTAAACACCGCAGCCGGGTGAAGGGAGAGGTATGTCTGTTTTCAGGCTTGGCTCAACTGGGGACGAGGTCCGGTGGATACAGCAGCGTCTGCAAACACTCGGCCTCTATCGCGGCCCGGCAGACGGGCTCTTCGGCGGCGCTACCGAGGCCGCCGTCAAGGCATTTCAGGACAGGTCAGGGCTTGACAGCGACGGAATGGTCGGCCCCGTGACCTGGCAGCATCTCTTCCAAGACCACATCCCATCCCCCTCCATCCAATCCAGGCCCCTTGATTACCGCTGTTTGGCTCTGACCGGCTCCTTCGAGACCGGGGCGGCCATCCCCGATTGCTTTGCCGGGCTCTCCGGCGACTTCGACGGCCAGGGGATAAGCTTCGGAGTCCTGCAATGGAACTTCGGCCAGGGGTCCCTGCAGCCGCTCCTCAAGCGGATGTGCACC
>DATBXI010000244.1:0-9023 GCA_036514355.1 Desulfuromonadaceae bacterium | reverse complement strand
CCGGGCCGCTCCATATCGGCCATGGCCGCGGCGCCGCCATCGGCGATACCATCTGCCGCCTCCTCACCGCTGCCGGCTGGGCGGTGACCCGCGAGTTCTACTACAATGACGCAGGCCAGCAGATCAGCAATCTCGCCCTCTCCGTGCAGGCCCGCTGCCAGGGCATTGAGCCGGACGATCAGCGCTGGCCCCAGGATGGGTACCAAGGGGAATACATCAAGGACGTGGCCACCGCCTATATGGCCCGGGAAAAGGTGGATGCCGACGATCAGCACATCACCGCCCTGGGCGATCCCGACGATCTGGACGCCATCCGCCGCTTCGCGGTGGCCTACCTGCGCCGGGAACAGGACCTGGACCTGAAGGCCTTCGACGTCCACTTCGACGTCTTCACCCTGGAATCGAGCCTCTACGCGGAAGGACGCGTGGACAACGTGGTGCGGCTGCTGGGCGATAACGGATACACCTACGAGCAGGACGGCGCGCTCTGGTTGCGGACAACCGCCTTCGGCGACGACAAGGACCGCGTCATGCGCAAGTCCGACGGCGGCTACACCTATTTCGTCCCCGACATCGCCTATCACCTGGCAAAATGGGAGCGCGGCTTCACCAGGGTCATAAACGAGCAGGGCTCCGACCACCACAGCACCATCACCCGCGTCCGCGCCGGCCTGCAGGCCCTGGACCGCGGCATCCCCCAGGGGTGGCCGGAGTACGTGCTGCACCAGATGGTCACGGTCATGCGCTCGGGGCAGGAGGTCAAGATATCCAAGCGGGCCGGCAGTTATGTCACCCTCAGGGACTTGATAGATGAGGTGGGCCGTGATGCCACCCGTTTCTTCTTCATCATGCGCAAGCCCGACTCGCAGCTCGTCTTCGACATCGACCTGGCCAAGGAACAGTCGCCCGACAACCCGGTCTACTACGTACAATACGCCCATGCGCGCATCTGCAGCATCTTTGAAAACGCCGCCGAAAAAGGCCATTCCATACCGGAACGCCCCCACCTGTCCGAGCTGGCTGCCGTGAACTCCGCGGAAGAATTGCAGCTTATCAAGCTGCTCTCCGCCCTGCCCGATGCCGTCGACGACAGCGCCCAGCATTTCGAGCCCCATCGCCTGACCTATTACCTGACCGAGCTGGCAGGCTGTTTCCACAGCTTTTACAACAAAAACCGGGTGATAACCGAAGACCCCGCCGTAACGAGCGCACGCCTGTACCTGTTGAAACGCACTGCGCAGACCCTGAAAAACGCCCTGACCATCCTGGGTATCTCGGCACCAGAACGGATGTAGCGGAGTCTCCCATGAGGATCGATTACAGCGAGCCCAAACAAGCCTATGTCACGGCACACGGTGCCAAGCGACCCCGCAGGGAACCGGTCGGCCTGATCACCACCATTGTCATCATAACCGGCATCATCACCTTTATTGCCGGCTTCGGCACCGGGTGGCTGTTGTCGCAACGATCGGCTAAAAAGGCCTTTCAGGCCGCCACCCAGCAACGGAGCCTGGAGAATGCCCCTCGGCAGGAAACCGCGCCGCCAATGCCGAAGACGCAACCGGCACTCCCGGCAACAGCCGCAGCTCCCCACCAGCCACAACAGGGGACATCGGACGTCCAGTCCGCTCCCGCCACACAGGCCCCTGCCGAGTCTCAGCTCAGTTTCTACAAGACCCTGCCCGGCGCACAGAAAGGCAACGTGCTGGGAAGCGGCATCAACTCCAAGGATGACAAGAGCAAACAACCGCTTCAGGCCGCCATTCCCTCCAATCTGACCAGGCCGCCTCAGAGCGGTGCCGACGCTGCCAAGCCATCTCCTGCCGACAAATCCCAGCCAACCGCCTACACGGTCCAGGTGGCCTCCTACAGCCTGAAATCCGAGGCGGAAACCGTGAAAAACAAACTGGCAGGCAAGGGGTACAACGTCTCGGTTGTCGAATCGAACCAAGGCGACAAGGGAACCTGGTACCGGGTCCGTGTCGGGAAGCGCCTGGAACAGGATGCTGCCAAGGAGCTGGCGGGTAAATTGGGCAAAGGCGCCATGGTTATCCCGGACCGGGACTAGCACGTTTTGGGCACCAACGATAAGCGACACATTTTTATTGACAACTGAAGCATACCCTGCTAAAAAGATGATTCACAATTTGACGCGGGGTGGAGCAGTCTGGTAGCTCGTCGGGCTCATAACCCGAAGGTCACAGGTTCAAATCCTGTCCCCGCAACCAATAATCTCAGGGACTTGCATAACTGCAAGTCCCTTTTTTATTGTTATCTGTACCCTATTTGTACCCTACGGGTTCCGGGACTTGTCGCCACAACAGGAGGTGTGCAATGGCGAGTCTCAAACGCGGCAGACCTTTTACGCACAGTACTACCCGAACGGCAGGTAGAAGCGGGTCAGCCTGGGCACAAACCCGTTCCAGATCGCCAAGTTGCATCGCGATGCACCGCGACCCTCTCACATCCTCTCCCAGATAACGGACCATCCCGTTTCTGCCCCCCATAAACAAATCCAACTCAATTCAGTCCTGCGGGCTATGCGATCAACCGACGTCCAGCCACAGCCCCAGCGTTCGGCCAATTCGTTTGGCGACAGACAGGAGGATACATCGGCCGCTGGCAAAAGGGGTGCGAACGATTCTGCTAGTCTTATTGTGCCGTTCAGTTCCTTTTTGTCGGCCATCTAAAAAGGACTGGGCGATTTTGCCGAGTCCTTTTCATTTTTGCTGTAACCCTTTCCCCTTAAAAGTAACCATATCGTCCTCGAACCAGCACTCTATGCTTGACAGTAGTAACCATATTCAGTTATACGTAGTCATATGACTACGTATGGCTCACAAACCCAAAGAGAAATAACGCAACGCCAACGTCAGGTGCTCCAATTCATCATGTCGTATTCCGACAGCAAAGGCTTTCCCCCCAGCCAACGGGATATCGCCAAACACTTGGACGTGTCAGGAACGTTGCCAGTCATGAGGCACCTGGACGCGTTGGAACGAAAGGGATACATCAAGCGGGAAAGCGTGAATCGGGGAATCACACTGACAACGCCGCATAGCCGAAACGTATCCCTGCCTATCGTGGGTACCGTACGAGCCGGCCAGCTTTCCACGGCTATCGAGGACATTCAGGGATACTTTTCAGTGGATCAGGTGGCAGTCAGGGGAGATGGATGTTTCTTTTTGAAAGTCCGGGGCGAGTCCATGATCACGGCCGGTATCTTCGAGAGCGACCTGGTCTTGGTTCGCCCGCAGAAGAGTGCGGACAACAGGGAGATCGTGGTTGCAATGCTCGATGGCGAGGCAACAGTCAAAAGATTCTTCCGGGAGAATGGTCACATTAGGTTGCAGCCGGAAAATCCGCATATGGAGCCGATCATCATTCGCCCAGAAGATGGCGAAGTTGACATTGTCGGTAAGGTGATCGGCGTTTATCGACAATTGTAGGATGGACAATAAACAACGATGGCCAACAAATTCAGGAGGGCAAGATGGAACCCATTACGTTGTGTGGACTGGTTATAGTGGCGTTTGGAGTGTGGATCGAGTTTGAATCGATGGCAAAAACCTTGGCTAATGCCGCATACGGCAGCAAAATGCTGAAAAAAATAATGGCAATGACCACGGCTGGACAAAAGTCCGCCTATGCGAACAGATATGCCTCTTACCCTCGCTAGTGTCGGAGATCGCCCGCAGAATGCTGCACCTACAACGCCCGGCAGAATAGTTCAGAAGCGGGATCGCCCTACCCGGCGAACTCCCGCAGAAGCAAAAATTTCTTCATATACCACCCTGAATTCCAATCTCAGGGACTTGCAAATTTTGCAGGTCCCTTTTTGATTGCAACTGTACCCCAGGCTGCACACCTCCAATTACCGAGTCACGCTGCTGAACGCTGCTCAAATGCGGGCGTGCTTCAGCGCTGTTGCCAATGTTGGCTCATGTCATGCTGATGCTTCCACACCTGCCCACAACATATCAAATTGTATGATATTATTATCCCCGAACGTGTCATCCGTAACTACCCGGACCATGCAAGCGGCAGAGAACCTGTCGTAGTGGCGTTGAACAATGCCGCAGCAAAAAAGGAGAGCTCAGATGAAATGGCGGGAGTGGTTGGAAAAATGGGATATGGCATCATTGAAGATCAAGACGCCATTCTTGGACATGGAGTGGCATCCCAAAGATGCGGATAAAGATGCCGCATGGGAGCTTTACATCGAACTACTGACCAGAATCACCACCCAACCGCTGCCCAAGGAGTTTGGAGATGAGGAAACTGCCCTGAACAGCGTCTATCAACTCTTCCCCTTGACTCGCGAGATCATTAAAAAGCATGGACGCTTGTGCTTTGAGTTTACCAAGCTGGCAGTGGTTGTGCTCAACCAGCTCATCAGGCCGTTCACGGCAAAGTGGCACAAAGCCAAAATTTATGGGGACCTGTTGTTGGAACACGAGGCGTGCATGGACTTCAGAGCCGAACTCGTTGAATTACAGGACAAACTCAGACGGTACACGAAAATGCTGGCCGACATGGCCGGCGTCGAGGACCTGACCGAAATGGAATACATCGCCCAGTAGATCACCGTCCTCCCTACACTGCCCGCTCAACAAGCTTTCAGCACCGATGTGTGCGAGCACCGTCAATCATGGTACTCATCCGAAAGGTACCCGATGCGTACGCCGCCCCAATGCCTGCCGCCGATGACGATGGGGGTGGACATGTCGTTCATCACCTCGCCGGTGTCGCGGATATAGGTCTGGAGCAGGAACGGCTCCTCGTTGGTGACGGCGCGGAGGCCGGTCCTGTCGTTGAAGATGCGCTTGGTCCGGTTGCCGTCCTTGTCCTTCTTGAGATCGCCGGTCAACGGCTGGCTGTACCGCTTGTTGTGCGAGGGACAGTAGCCGGAACGATCAATACAGATCGAGTAGAAGATCTTGCTGTCCTTGGCCACGATCTCTTCCTGGAGGGGAGAGACGATCTCATCGAACAGCCGGTCGAAAGGAGTCGTGTATTTCTGCGGCATGGTGTTCGGGATCGGCTGGTAATCGGTGCTGAACAGCGCATCGCGGCTGATGCGGCCGTCGGCGATGGCCCGTTCGAGTGCCGTCACGACCCGGTCCCGCAGTTCGACAGCATAGCCCTTGATGGCGTCATGGTAATTGCCCACCTTGAACTTGCCCACCGTGTTGTAGATCTTTTCCGCTGTCTTGGAGAGTTCCTCGAAGGTGGAGAGAGACCGCTCCATCTGCACCTGGATCTCGTTGGATGCTTCAGATACCTGGTGGATCTTGCGGGAGATGTCGCTCGTCGTGGCGCTCTGCTCCTCCGTGGCAATGGCGATGGAGTTGATCATGTCGGCCGATTCGGAAGCCAGCCCCAGGATGGTCGAGATCTGGTCGCTGGCCCGGCCGGAGTTGACCACACCGTGCTCCACACGTCCCTTTTCCGCCTCTATGGAACGCATGGCCTCGCGGATGTCCTTCTGAATCGCCTTGATAATGGTCGCTATCTGCTGGGTGGACGCGGAGGTCTTGCCGGACAGGTTCTTGACCTCGTCGGCCACGACCGCGAATCCCCGGCCCGCCTCCCCGGCCCGCGCCGCCTCGATGGCCGCGTTGAGCGCCAGCAGGTTGGTCTGGTCAGCCACATCCTCGATCAGGCCGATGATATCACCGATCTGCCCCGAGGAGTGCTCCAGCCGGTTCATGACCCCCAGGGTCTCCTCCACGCCGGCTCTGATCTCGTCGATGCTTGCCGCGGTTTCACCCACCACGCCGCGGCCGTCCCGGGCAGCGCCGTCCACCTGCTGGGAAAGGGCCGAGGCTTTGGCCGTGGTTGCGGCCACGTCGTTCAGGGTGGCGGTCATCTCCTCGGAGGCGACAGCCACCGAGGCCGACAGCTCCTTGGACTCGAAGATCGAGGCGGCCAGGCGTTCTATGCTGACTATCGTACTGCAGGACGTGATGGCCACATGACCGGCCTGCCCATAAATCTCGGACATGATGGTCTTGAGCCTGGAGATGAGATTGTTCACCCCTTCGGTCAGTATGCCGATCTCATCGGTCGATTTCACGGGCAGGGAGAGGGTCAAATCACCCGCGCCCTGCGAAAGGGTGCGGATATTTTCCGATACGCTGACGATATTGCTGATGATCGTCAGCCGGAAAAACAGGTACATCCCCCCCACGATCAGGCAGAAGCAGACCGCACCGACCACACAGAGAAGCACGGCAAGTTTTTTGGCGCTGCTGTACCCCTGCTCCATGGAAGTGGTCAGCAGCAGTGCGCCCGTAAACCCGGACTCGGGATGGCACGTCCTGCAGCGCTGATCATTGGGGAGCGGAATGACACTGGTCAAGGTGTGAACTCCGTTCGATTCCCGCCGGATGGTGAGAGGTTTACCAGATTTGAATGTTTCGAGCACCAAGGACTCCGCTGGTCCGCCGTTGGGCGGTTTGCCCTCCTTGCCGAAAATCTCCAGATCTATAACGACTTTTTTTGCTTTTAGCTGTTCTATGTAGCGGGTGACGGCCTCCCGGTCCGCCTTCATCATGAACTCTTCGATCGATTGCCTGACAACAGCGGCAATACCCTCCGAGGATGCCGTTTGCAGCCGCATCGTGGAGTCGATCCCCAGCCAGAGGGAGGTGATCCCCAGGACACTGAATCCCAGGAACAGAGTGATGCCGATAATGCAGAACACCTTCAGCGCCAGTTTCATACTCGCTCCGTAATCCGCGTTGATGTTCGAAAGCCGCGCAGTTCGCCACCCACTATTACCACATTAATCACCCTTACAAAACTTTTTTTCATTACACACATCACATGCAACAATGCCCTGACATGCTCATTCTGCGCGCACTGTTTCGTTACACTTGAACTTGAATGGCAGGAATGGTATAGGATGGAATAAAAGTTGACAAAACATGTCCGAATACCTCATGTTTCTTCAGTTCATACCATTATAAAATTTCAGAGGCATACTGCGGATGGGGAATTATTTCTCGACAACAAGCAAACACCTTGCAGATATCGATGTTCATGGGACATTGCGGAAACTTGCCAACCAGAACGTCAGGCTCCTTAATTTCTACAAGGAAATTCCCGTCTCTTATGTCGCCAAATTCATCGATTACGACAACGAGGGTGTGGCGTGCCTGATGTGTCATCCGGTTCAGGCGAAGATCATGGGGAGGGATCGCTATACCATTCTCAGGCATCAGGACCTGTCGTTCAAGGCCAACGTTGTGGGAATACGGCGGCAGACGCACGACAGTCCGGGGAATCAGCAGGAAATACTGCTTTCACGGTTCATGCCGGTTGAAGTTCATACCGACAAGAGACAACTGTTGCGGGTCGTCAACGACCCCGCACTGGATGTGACCATCTCGGGCCCGGGTTTTGAGTGCTTTACCAGGATGCTCGACACATCATCCACGTCATTCAAGACCATGGCGATTGCTGACATCCCGTTGGATCCGGGCGGAAAAGCGCACGCAAAATTCCTGCTCCCCCTGAACGATGGGTCGGTGAAGATAGAGGCCGAAGTGGTACTGCTCAAATCGGACCCCGATCACCAGATATTCAGCCTGAGCATTTCAAGAGCCCAGGAATCCTTTATCATGAAATACATCAATCAGAGACAGGTTGAGATCATCAAGGAGCTGAACACGGATTAAGTATCATCCGTGTTGGTTTTGCCTCCCCAGCCCACCACCTGCGGCTGTTCCCACCATTCCAAACATCTTCCCACGTCAAAATGAGGCCCTGAAAGTGCTTCTGGGACCACCCACGACAGCGTCGGCTGAGTCGAAGTGAGATACCGGCACTTCCGCTCTCATCCGGCGGCGCGCACCAGTTCGGCCAGGCATCCGATGAAAGCCGGTGAGCTGTTGAGCGACTCTGTGCGGCGAAAATCGACGATCCCCAGCTGGCGGGCCTCTTCGCGGTATTGGATGTCGATCTCGTACAGGGTCTCGATGTGATCGGAAACGAAGGAAAGCGGCACCATCAGGAGGCTTCTACAGCCGGCGGCCGCCAGCTTCGCCATGGTCTCCTCGGTGGACGGCTCCAGCCACTCGACCGGGCCGGCCCGTGACTGGAAGGCCAGATGGTGGGAGATACCGCCGAATCGCTCCATCACCAGCCGTACCGTGGCCTGGATATGATCGAGATAGGGATCGCCGGAATCGATGAACGACTGGGGCAGGCCGTGGGCCGAGAAGACCACCTGCACGGCGGAGCGGTCGCCGAATGCGGCCAGCCCCGCCTCGACCTTCTCCGCCAGGGCCGCAATGTAGGCGGGATCATCATAGAACTGCCGGATGTAGCGCACCTCGAACCGCGCCTTTGACTGGGCCAGCACCCGCTCCAGCTCGTTGAAGCTGGAGCCGCTGGTTGCGCGCGAATAATGGGGGTACAGCGACAGGGCGATAACCCGGCTGATGCCTTCCCGTTTTATGGCTGCCAGGGCCTCGATGGTATCGGGCTTGCTGTAGCGCATGGCAACGAAGCAGCGGTACCCGTCACCCAGCGCCCGTTCCAGTTCCGCGGCCTGCTGCTCGGTCAACTCGCGGATCGGCGATTTGCCGCCGATCTGGCGGTAATACTCCGCCACCTTTTTCGAGCGGCGCCGGGAGATGCCGCGAGCGATCAGCGGTTGCAGGAACGCCGGGCCGATACGGATGATGTCCCGATCGGAGAACAGGTTGTACAGGAACGGCTCGATGGCGTCCAGGGAATCCGGTCCCCCCATCTGGAGCAAAAGCACTGCGGTCTTTTCTTGCATACGATTATTCCTTATATTCCAATAGATATTCTGAAAAGGGGAATTTTTGACTCGACCTTACGGTCGCCCCCTTCGGGGCGCCTTCGCGGTCCAACTCGCAAAGCTCGTTGTCGTTCTGAGCAGAGAAATCGAGGGATTGCGCGGAGGCCCTCACCCGGCTTTTGGCCACTCTCTCCCGAAGGGGAGAGGGTGAACTGTATTCCCTCCCCCTCTGGGGGAGAGATAGAGA
>DATBXI010000243.1:0-5487 GCA_036514355.1 Desulfuromonadaceae bacterium | reverse complement strand
GTGGGCACCAAGGGAGCGCGGGACGGGGTGAGGCAGTGGGCCTCTGCGGCCGGCTTCCGCGAGGGGGAAAACGTCGTCTGCGTGACGTGACAGTGGATCAAGACCGCAATGACCATACGAGGAGACATCATGAACGAATTGCAGCAGTTTTTTTCCCGCAACGACCTGTTCGCCCGCCACGCCGGCATAGAGCTGCTTGAGATGGGGCCGGGGTGGGCCAGGGCCAGCATGAAGATCGAGCCGTTCCACTTCAACGGTGCCAGGACCGTGCACGGCGGTGCCATCTTCACCCTGGCGGACTTTGCCTTTGCCGCCGCCTCCAACTCCCACGGCACGCTGGCCATGGGGATCAGCACCAGCGTCTCCTTCGTCAAGGCGCCCACCAAGGGAACCCTGTACGCCTCGGCGCAGGAACAGTCCCTGAACCCGAAGCTGGCGACCTACCTGGTCCATGTCACCGATGACGACAATGATGTGGTGGCCATCTTCCAGGGAATGGTGTACCGGAAAAAGGAACCCCTCATGCCGGCGGGCAACCGGTGAGGTGTGCCGCGTTTTGCTGGTCGCGCGGTGGCTTACCCATTGACTAAGCCCGTTCTCCCCGGTATGTTCTTCCCAGGCCACGCGCCACAGCCAAGGAGAGTCCATGAGCCCAATCGCCAAGAATAACGTTGTTACCATCACCTACAAGGTCGCCGATCCGGACGGGAATATGATCGACGACGGCCACGAACCCATCGTCTACCTGCAGGGCGGCTACGACAACATTTTCCTGCCCGTCGAAACGGCCCTGGAGGGGAAAGCCATCGGGGATGCGGTGACGGTGAAGCTGCAGCCGGCAGAGGCCTTCGGCGAGTACGAACCCGACCTGGTGCAGATCGTAGCGGTGACGGAGTTGCCCCAGTCGCTGAAGGTCGGCATGCAGATCGAGGGTACTCCCGAGGGAGGTGAGGGGGACGAGTCGCTGTTCTTTACCGTGACCGACATTGCCGAGGGCAAGGCGGTGCTGGACGCCAACCATCCCCTGGCCGGCGTGGCCCTGGTCTTCACCTGCACGGTGGCGGCCGTGCGTCCGGCCAGCCCTGAGGAGATCGCCGCCGGTCATCCGCTGTAACCCCGAGCGGAGCATGGTGCGGCCCGCTCCCCGACTTTCCGGTGAAATGACACGAGTTTTGTCACAGAGGCTGTCAAAAACCGTCATCCTGCGGCGGGCTCCCAAATGAATTCATTAGAATTTCAACCACCTGGCGCGCCGGTTCGTCGCGGCACGTTTTGTGCTACAAAATTGTGACAACATAATAGAGGTACACGACAATACTAAACCATCCGCGAGGATGGGACGGAAAGCCCATTGGGTCTCCCTGAGACAGCCGGGTCGCCGAAATATCTCCACGATATTGGCGACCCGGTTTTTTCGTGCCGGGCAAACGGCACCGGGCAGCGCAGCCCGGCATAGGGGAGACTATGATGGACGTGTCGATCAAGCGGGGTATGGTTCTGGCGTCATGCCTCGTCATCGTCTGGGCGATGGGCCTTCCCATGGCCCGTACAGCCCTGGGTGCAGAGACCCTGAACCTGTTTTACACGGTCGAGCGGGAAGGGTTTCCCTTTGCCGCGGCACCGGCGCCGGCAGCGCCCCGCAAAATAGCCGAGCGCAGGACCATGGCGGTGGACGAAAACGGTGACGTGGTGATCCGGCACCCCAACGCCACCCTGGTCCTGGCGTACAGCGCCCCGGATGACGGGCTGGGGTTCCGGGACCGCATGCGCGACCTCCCGTCCCGTGAGTGCGCGGCCGTGTACGGTTTCAGCGTCAAGATGAAGATCCCCTTCTGACCCGGTCCCTCCGGGCACGCCGCTCGGGCGTCGGCGTATCGCGCCTATTGCCACCTATCCCCCCATTCTCCCCCGAAATACACTTTTCGCAGAAAATGTTTGCCACGGACCGGGCAAGAGTTATAACGTACTCTCCCGGCTGGCCGGTGCATTGCCCTCGTATAATGCAAAACGGCGCGTCGAGAAAGGAACGTAATACATGCTACCGATAAAACAGTCCCTGTCGCTGGTTGCCCTGTCCCTGTTCGCCCTGACCCTGTGCGCCTGCGCCGGCGTCACGCCGCTCACGGCCGAACGTCCCAGGGACGAGGCCTTTCGCACCGAGCTGAAACGGGAAACGTCCACGCTTACCATACCGCTCGAGGTCTCCGCGGACGACATCGCCAGGGTCCTGAACCAGGCGGTCCGCAAGGACCTGTACAAGGGGGCCACCAGGACCAGCGGCCTGACCGCGGATGTGGTGCGCAACGGCCCCATCAGCGTCACTGCCGCGGACAACTACCTGTACGTCACATTGCCCGTTTCCATGTCCCTGAGCTATGGCATGTTCAAGATGCCGGCCATGTCCCTGGGGCTGAAATTCAAGGTCACCGCCTCGATCACCCCGGACTGGCGGCTGCACACGGAAGTGTACTACCAGGGGCTGAGCGATCTGCTGGCCGAAGAGGTGGGCATCGGCCCCATGTCGCTCAAGCCGCGCCTCATCGTGGAGGGATTCACCCAGCCGGTGCAGCGGATGGTGTCCGATCTGCTCGCCAGGAGGATCAATGACCTGTTCCCCCTGAAGGCCCAGGTCGCCAAGGTCTGGAACACGGCCCAGAAGCCGATCCCGCTGGACAAGGGCTACAACGCCTGGCTGAAGCTGACCCCCCGGGAGGTGATGCTGTATCCGCTGCAGGCCCAGAACAACCGGGTGCGGCTGAGCGTGGGCATCAGCACGTTCGCCGAACTGGTGGTGGGTCCGGAGCCCCCCAGTCCGCCCCCGGTGCCGCTGCCCAACCTCAGGCTGGTCACCACTTTTGACAAGACCTTCCGCATCGCCCTGAATGCCGATCTGTTCTACAAGGACCTGCGCACCATCGCGGAGCCCCTGCTGCTCAACAAGCGCTTCGATTCAGACGGAAAGAGCATCGTCATCAAGGGGTTCGACCTGTACGGCAACGGCGACAGGATCGTCGTCAAACTGGAGACCCAGGGGTCCCTGGACGGGGTGTTCTACCTGACGGCCCGTCCTGTCTTCAATCCCCGAACCAACGTCTTTTCCCTGGAGGACGTGGACTTCGACATGCAGACCCGGAGCCTGCTGTTGCGGTCGGCCGACTGGTTCCTGCATGGCAGCATCAGGGGGATGATCCAGGACAAGCTCAACATGAACCTGACCCAGCAGCTGGAAGCGTCCCGCCAGATGGCCGGAAAGGCGCTGGCCCGGGTACCGCTGGTGGAGCACGTGGTCCTGAAGGGAGACATAAAGAGCCTGAAGTTCGGCGACGCGATCGTACAGCGGGACCGGATCTCCATCCAGCTGTACGCCGAGGGGGAATCGGCCATTCTGTTCCAGTAACAGGGCAGCCGGTGATGAAGTGTGCCCCTTCCGCCGGGAGGGGTACGCTGCCCTTTCTTTGCCCCCGCAGGCGGCGCAATTTACAAAAAAATCCGCGAAAAAATACTTGCTTTAGCCGTTTCGTTATGCTACAAAAAACAAAATTTATGTTCACTTACAAAAAGTGAGCTCGCAAGGCTCGCTTTTTTTATTTTGTTTTCCGGGAAAAAGGCGATGGCACTACACAGGGATGACATCTGCGAACGGATCGGTGCCCTTGTTCAACCGATCCTCGAAGCGCTCCGGCTCGAACTGGTGGAGATCGAGTTCAAACGTAGCGGCAGGGAAGCGGTGCTCCGCCTGTTCATCGACAAGGAAGGCGGGGTCACGCTGGACGACTGCACCGACGTCAGTCGCGAGCTGTCGCTGGTCCTGGACGTGGAGGATTTCATCCCCTGCGCCTATACCATGGAGGTCTCCTCCCCGGGGCTCGACCGTCCGCTCAAGACCCCTGCGGATTACGAGCGGTTCGCGGGACGCCTGATCAAGGTTCGCACCTACGAACCCTTTGCCGACGACAACGGCAACAAGCGCAAGACCTTCCTGGGCACCCTGACGGGACTGGAGAACGGCGTAGTCAGGATGAAGCTCACCGAGGGACAGACCGCCGCCATCCCGCTGGAGCGGATCGCCAAGGCAAACCTGGAGTTCGAGTTTTAGGCCCTCATCCTATCCTTCTCCCGCCGGGAGAGGGTGGCCAAAGGCCGGGTGAGGGGCTTCATTCCTCATAAATCGTAGCGAATACCGTTCAGATTTACCATATGAGTCAGCAAGGAGAAACAACCGTGGAAACGACAATCAGCATCAAACATGCCATTGAGCAGATCGTCAAGGAAAAGGGGATCGACCGGCAGGTGGTCCTGGAAGCCATGGAGCAGGCGGTGTTGACCGCGGCCAACAAGAAGTACCGTAACACCCGCGATCTCGAGGCCCGCTACAACCCGGACACCGGCGAGGTGGAGCTGTTCGAGTTCGTGACCGTGGTTGACGAGGTGCTGGACTCCTACAAGGAAATCGGCCTGGAAGAGGCCAAAGAGATCGACCCGGACGTGGAGATCGGCGATTCGCTGGGCGAAAAGCTCGACGCCAGCGGTTTCAGCCGCATCGCGGCCCAGACCGCCAAGCAGGTCATCATCCAGAAGGTGCGCGAGGCGGAGCGGGAGACCATCTTCAACGAGTACAGCGACCGCCAGTGGGAGATCATCACCGGCATGGTGCGGCGTTTCGAAAAAGGGGACCTGCTGGTGGACCTGGGGAGGGCCGAGGCGGTGCTGCCGTCCAAGGAGCAGATGCCCCGTGAAGTGTACCGCGCCGGCGATCGCGTCAGGGCCATCATCACCGAGATCCGCATGACCACCAAGGGGCCCCAGATCATTCTCTCCCGCACCCATCCCAGCATGCTGGCCAAGCTGTTCGAGGCCGAGGTGCCCGAGATCGCCGAGGGGATCGTGGAGATCAACGCCATCGTGCGCGATCCCGGCAGCCGCGCCAAGATCGCCGTATCGTCCAACGACTCGGACGTGGATCCGGTGGGCGCCTGCGTCGGCATGCGCGGCGCCCGTGTCCAGAACGTGGTCTCCGAACTGCGCGGCGAGAAGATCGACATCATCCCCTGGTCCGAGGACATCGCCCGCTTTGCCTGCAATGCCCTGTCGCCGGCCCAGGTTTCCAAGGTGTTCGTGGACGAGGAAAACCGCAACCTGGAGGTTGTGGTGGCCGACGACCAGCTCTCCCTGGCCATCGGCAAGCGCGGCCAGAACGTCAGCCTGGCGGCCCGTCTGACCGGCTGCCGCATCGACATCAAGAGCGAGTCGAAAGCCGCAGAGGCCGAGTTGCAGGAGTACGCCTCCTTCGACGGCACGGAGACGGCCGAAGCGGAAACCGCGGAAGAGGCGGTCGAGGCCCCGGCAGAGGCTGTGGCCGAACGGCCGGAGGAGTAGCCCACAGCGATGTCGCGGCAGACGCACCATGAAGCGCCGCAACGGAGTTGTCTCGGCTGCCGTGAACCGCGGGACAAGGACAGCCTCCTCCGTTTCGTGCTCTCCCCTCAG
>DATBXI010000242.1:0-14883 GCA_036514355.1 Desulfuromonadaceae bacterium | reverse complement strand
CCCCGGCCGTCTCTATCTGCCCGTACAGGCCGTTCTGTTCCCAAAGGGCCAGGATCTCCGGCTCGCGCTGGTTCAGGTTGGCCTTCATGGGAAAATCGGTCTGGGGCAGGTTCAGTGTGTCTTTATACTCCATGGTCAAATCCTCCGGCGACTCTGCTGCAAAATTCATTCACCGTACAAACAACCGCCGTAAATGTCAAGGGAAGCGCGTCCACAGGGAACGGTTCCACCGATCGACCATCGACCGCAGATGAAAAAAGGGGGCGAATTCCATCGCCCCCATCTGTTCTCCAACCAATATTCAAAATCGAGTTGTTGCTTTATCGCTGATGAACGCGCTACTTGGACCTGATCTGCCGCATTTTTCTGTAGCCTTCAATATGCTTCTTGATGATAGGCCTGAAACGCGCCCAGTACTCGTTTGGATCTTGCAGGTCGCTGGAATCAATTGCCTTGCCTGGTTTATCAACTAAGGTGCTTAAAGGAATGATACCGATCCGCGTCTTACCCCGAGAAATCTCAATAGAGTCAGTAATAATCGGGTATACCCTTATGTACCTGTATCGATAACCGGAAGAAACAGGCCATGTCATCAAAATCCTTTGCACTGCTTTCGCGCGGTCCGCCCCCCCCATTTCTGCGAACGCCCAAGTTCCGTCTACAAAGTGCATTTGCAAAAACGTAATTGCTTTTTTTCCGGCAACCACAATGAAATACAAGCGGTCCGTGGGAATTATGAATGACTCATCCCAAGGAACAGTATCATCCAACATTTTGTCGGTATCGACAGTGAATACCGGAAACCCCATTCCAATCTTTGCATGATCAATGTCATCCTGCGTCTCGAAACCCATTTCCTGGTGGTGCGGAGCAAGTGTTTGACCCTTTACAAACTTGCCGATTTCTTCCTTAGCCGCTCTTTTGCCATTTTCAAAATGCATATCAATCTCAGCAGCCGGACATGGTGCGTACAGGATAAAAGCAACTGTCAAAATAACCGATACATAAAGATAATATTTCATTACTTCTCTCCTCGTTCATTTATTTCAAACGACACAGTTACCATCTGAACGGAATTGTCGCAACGCCCGGATATCTCAATACAGATACGAGGATGACCAACCCAACTGACACCAACCTGACTGATTCTCCAGCAAGAGCCTTTTTTACCATCTGCCATGTTGCCCTCCATAAATTCAATTACTCAAGGAGAGCTTTTAATGAAGCAAAAATTGTATACTATTATCAATATGCGTGCCAATGTTTGAGAGTGCCCATACAACAAGTGTTTGTCGAATGGCGTCAACACAATTCCGACAGAATGGTCGAAAAAGAGATGATTTTTTTGGGGGGAGTTGCTTTTTTGCCGCACCCAGCTACGGCCGGTTTCCGGCCGTAGCGCACAGCAGCCTCCTCCCGCTTCAGCAAAACACCGTATACATAACTTCTGGCGTAGCGTCCCTCATGTGTGGTATTTTAGCACCATCAGCAGGAGGTCATACTATGCCCGGTATCCTCTGTCTCTTCCTCAGCGCCGCACTCGCCATCCTCGCCCCGGCCGGGTTGCGGGCCGAACCTCCAGCGTCCGCACCGCGCACGGTGACCGCCGTTCTCCAGGCCGACTATCCCCCCACCTGCTTCAAAGACCCCAAAAGCGGCAAGCTCCAAGGCCTTGCCGTCGACATCATGGACGAGGTGGCCCGCCGCGCCGGGATCCGGGTGAACTACGTCATCGGCCGGACCTGGCAGGAGGCACAGCAGATGGTCCTTGACGGACGGGCGGACGTCATCCCCACCCTGACCGTGAACGAGGAACGCAGGAAGCGCTTTGCCTTCACCACCCCGGTGGACATCCTGCCGATCTCGTACATCGTGCGCAACGACGGGCTGTTCAACGGTCCGCGGGGGGGCATGCGAATAGGGGTGATGCGGGGGAGCGCGTCCCATGCCTACCTGCTGGAGCGCAACGACATCCAGCTCGTGCCCTACGACAGCCTGCGCAGGCTGCTCTCCGACCTCCTGTCCGATGACCTGGACATCCTCCTGGCTCCTGGGCCCAGCATGGTGAAGCTGGCGCTGGACCTGGGGCTTGAGGACCATCTGAAGGTCCTCCAACCGCCGGCACTGGAGGGGGTGCGCGCCATGGCGGTGCGACCGGGGGATCCCGAGCTGCTGGCGGCCCTCAACCGGGCGCTCAGCGACTTTGTGGGCACTCCCGAGTACCGCGCCATCTCCTTCAAGTGGTGGGGCAAACCCAAACCGTTCTGGACCACTGCCAAGGTCGCCTGGACCCTGGCGTTCTCCGCCCTGGTCATGGGCTACTGGCGCTACCGAAGCGTTCTGCGGCTGAACCGTACCCTCGGACAGACCCTGGAGCAGCTTGAGCGGTCCCGGGAGGAGTTGCTGCGGAGCGAGGAACAGTCCCGCAGCCTGGCGCAGACGGCCGACCGCGAACGCGCCCGCTGTCAGGCCATCCTGGAAGGGATCCAGGACGGCATCAGCATCCAGGACCCGGACTACCGGGTGCTCTACCAGAACGCCCGTCTCATCGAGATGGTGGGAGACCACCCGGGTGAGTTCTGTTTCCGGGCATACCAGCACCGGGACGCTCCCTGTGAGGGGTGCCCCGTGACGGCGGCATTCCGGGACGGCCTCCCCCACGGTACGGTCATGACCCTGAACTGCGGGGGGGAGAAAACATTGTATATGGACATGCTCTCCTCGCCGCTGCGTGACGAGCACGGCGAAATCCTGTCGGTGGTCACGAGCATACGGGACATCACCGGCCGCAAGGAGATGGAGGACGCACTGCACGAGCAGACCGAGCTGCTGGAACAGGAGATGGCCGAGCGGCAACGGGCCCAGGAAAGCCTGGCCGCACAACAGCGCCAGCTGGAGGAACTGAACGAGGTACTGGCACAGGGAATCAACGAGGCAGTGGCCGAACTGCGCCACAAGGACCAGATGCTGATCCAGCAGGGGCGGCTTGCCGCCATGGGGGAGATGATCAACAACATCGCCCATCAGTGGCGCCAGCCGCTCAACAATATCGGGCTGATCGTGCAGAACCTTCAGCTGGGCTACGAATCCGGCGACATGACCGCCGCGGAGATGAACCGGGAGGTCAACAGCGCCATGGAGGTGATCCTGCACATGTCCCACACCATCGACGACTTCCGCAACTTCTTCCGCCAGGACAGGGAAAAAAGCGCGTTCGGCGTCAATGGCGCGGTGAGCCGTTGCCTCGAATTCGTCGCCGCCAGCCTGGAGAGTTGCCATATCCGGGTGGAGGTGTCGGACGAGGAGCAGGTCATGGCTACGGGTTACCAGAACGAGTACGCCCAGGTGCTGCTCAACATCCTCAACAACGCCCGTGACGTCCTCATGGAGCGTCGGATCGAGGCTCCCCGCATCGCGGTCCGGGTGAGCGGCGCGAACGGCCGTTCGCTGGTGGCCATCAGCGACAACGGCGGCGGCATTGCCGAGGACATCCTGCCCAGGATATTCGACCCCTACTTCACCACCAAGGAGCCGGGCAAGGGGACCGGCATCGGCCTGTACATGTCCAAGGTGATCGTCGAACAGCACATGAACGGGAGGCTCACCGCCCGCAACGTGGCGGAGGGCGCCGAGTTCCGGATCGAGGTATGAGGCGGGGGCCGGGGACTGGGGATCGTTAAAATGCTTTTTCCAGTCCCCATTCACCAGTCCCCAGTCCCCAATACCGCTTTTGCCCCTTGCATTTCCCCCCCTGCTCTGCTACTCTTTTTCCCTTTGAAAATCCAGATCCCTACCTAGAAGAACGAGATGAAAGGACCGCTTCATCATGCTGAAAATATTCGATTACTTTTTCGGGATGTTTTCCAATGACCTGGCCATCGACCTGGGAACCGCCAACACGCTGGTCTACCTGAAGGGCAAGGGGATCGTGGTGCGCGAGCCCTCCGTTGTGGCGGTACAGAAGATGCCCAACGGCCAGCAGAAAGTACTCAAGGTCGGCATGGAGGCCAAACAGATGCTGGGCCGCACTCCCGGCACCATCACCGCCATCCGTCCCATGAAGGACGGCGTCATCGCCGACTTCGACATCACCGAAGAGATGCTGCGCTACTTCATCCACAAGGTGCACAAGCGCAAGACCCTGGTGCGGCCGCGCATCGTCATCTGCGTCCCCTCCGGCATCACCCAGGTGGAGAAGCGTGCCGTCAAGGAATCGGCCGAATCCGCCGGTGCCAGGGAGGTGTACCTGATCGAGGAACCCATGGCCGCCTCCATCGGGGCGGGGCTCCCCATCACCGAGGCTTCGGGCAATATGATCGTGGATATCGGCGGCGGCACCACCGAGGTGGCGGTCATCTCCCTGGCCGGCATCGTTTACGCCCAGTCCACCCGCATGGGTGGCGACAAGATGGACGAGGCCATTGTCCAGTACATCCGCAAGAAGTACAACCTGCAGATCGGCGAGCGGATGGCGGAGAGCATCAAGATCGAGATCGGCGAGGCCTATCCCGGCCCCGAGGTGCTCTCCAAGTCGGTCAAGGGGCGCGACCTGGTCTCCGGCATCCCCAAGACCATCGAGGTCAACTCGGACGAGATCCGCGAGGCGCTCAAGGAGGCGGTCAACGCCATCGTGGACACGGTGCGCATCTGCCTGGAGAAAACCCCCCCCGAACTGGCGGCCGACATCGTGGACAAGGGCATCTTCCTGGCCGGCGGCGGCGCCCAGTTGCGCAACCTGGACATGTTGCTGCGGGAGGTGACCAAGGTGCCGGTGCTTATCGCCGAGGACCCGCTGGACTGCGTCGTGCTCGGTTCCGGCAAGGTGCTGGACGAGTTGAACCTGCTGCGCAGGGTCGCTATCTCCTCATAAAACAGCAAATCTGCCACTGAGACACTGAGACACAGAGAAAGGCGAAGAAAATGCTGAGCCTGGAGAATGGGCAGGGCTCCGAGGTTACCGGCGGTTTTGTCGTTATCCTTAAAGAGCTTGGATTTTACTCTTTTGCTTTTCCTCTGTGTCTCTGTGTCTCCGTGGCAAAATGACCTTTTGCCATCCCATGCACACACCCACCGTCGATATAATCATCCCTGTCTGGAACAGCCCATTCGAAACCCGCGCCTGCCTGGCCGCTGTTCTCCACTGTTCCCCGGAAGCGCGCCTGATCATCGTTGACAACGGCAGCAACCGCGAAACCGAACTGATGCTGGAGGAATTCTCCGAACCGCTCGGGGAACGGGCCCTGTTCATCACGTCCGAGCGCAACCTCGGACTGGTCCCGGCCATCAACATCGGCTTGGCAAAGTCGGAAGGGGATGTGGCAGTCATCCTGCGTCCGCACGTGCTGGCGACCGCCAACTGGCTGACCGGACTGACACATGCCCTGGAGACGCCCCATGCCGGCATCGCGTCGCCGGTATTTGCCGGCAGCGGCGCCCCCACGCTTCCCCCGGTCACCCCCGGCAGCGCCCTGATGGAAACCTTTTGTGTCTCGTTTTCCGCACTGGCGCTCAAGAAGGAGATGCGCCGGCACGTGGGCGGCTTCGACGAGGGGCTGGACGGCGCTGAATGGTGCCTCAGGGATTATGTCCGGCGTGCCTGGAGCCGGGGATACCACTGCTGCGTCACCGCCCGTTCCCGCGTCACCTGCGGAGAAGAAGCCGTATTCGGATCAGATGTGCGGAGACTTCAGCAGTCCCAGCAGAGCAGCGTGACCTATCGGGCGCGTTGGGGCATCAGCCGTCATTACGGCATCTACTTCGGACGCGACGCCGCGGCCGCCAGCCTTGCCGATGTCATGGAAACCATCGTGCAGGGCGCACGCCAGGGACACCGCTTCACCCTGCTGCTGCACCGGCGGCAGGCTTCGGATTTCAGGCGGCTGGGATGGCACGCCCGCCATACCGGCATCGAGCTGCGGCAGATTTCGCCGCTCTTGCCCCGGCGCGATCTGCTGCGCCAGGCAACAGCCCTGCAGGCCGCCGTCCCCGACATCATTCCGGTGCGGGGCGTTTCGGGGACCGACTTTCCCGGCGCAGACACGGCGATCCCCTTCGACGAGGTGGCGAGCGTCATCCGGCGGGACGGAGAAAACGGGAACAACGAACAGGCGGTGTTCGACACCGCCACAAAGGGGGCACCGCATGATTGAAGACGTACGGGATCAGTTACTCGCCCACCGGGCATTGTTCGAGGTGATGGAGCGCGACCTGTCGTCGCAGATCGCCGAACTGGCACGACTGCTGACGGAAACGTTTCACAGCGGCGGCAAGCTGCTGGTGATGGGCAACGGCGGCTCGGCGGCCGATGCCCAGCACTTTGCGGCCGAGATGGTGGGGCGCTTCAAGCTGGAGCGACCAGCCCTGCCGGCAATCGCCCTTTCCACCGACACCTCCATCCTGACCGCCATCGGCAACGACTACGGCTTTGACCTGGTCTTCAGACGGCAGGTGGAGGCGCTGGCCGTGGCCGGCGACGTTGTGGTGGGCATCTCCACCAGCGGCAACTCCCCCAACGTGCTGGCGGCCCTGGAGCTGGCACGGGCGCGCGGCTGCCGCACCGTCGGCCTGCTGGGCAGGGACGGCGGCAGTATCAAGGCCGTCTGCGACCTGGCTGCGATCGTGCCGTCCGCAGACACCCCCCGCATCCAGGAAGGGCACATCACCATCATCCACATCGTCTGCGACCTGGTGGAACGGACACTGTTCGGGTAAGTGACGCACCACCTTCTATCTTCCCTCCTCCTCACCTCCCCCCGCTGGGGGGAGGAACAGAGTTTTCCCTCCCCCAGCGGGGGAGGGTTAGGGAGGGGGAAACAGGATGTGCCAAAGAAAGGTGATTCCATGAAGATCCAGCCTATCGACCTCTCCGCGGTGACGACCTACCCCATCAGCGAGCGCACCAACAAGGTTTCCCTTGAGCGGGACTTTGCCAGCGCCGTCACGGCCGGCATGAGCGTCTCCGGCCTCCTGGCCGCCCTGCCCCGTCAATTGGGTGCCGAGAGCCTCAACAGGGTCATCGACGCCGTGGTGGAGGCCCGGCGCAAGGGCAAGCCGGTGGTGATTGCCCTCGGCGGACATGTGATCAAATGCGGCCTGCAGCCGGTGCTGAAACAGCTGATCGATGGCGATGTCATCACCGCCTGCGCCATGAACGGCTCCGCCTCCATCCACGACTACGAGATCTCGCTGATCGGCGAGACCAGCGAGGATGTGGGTGCGGTGCTGCACTGCGGTACCTTCGGCATGGCCGAGGAGACCGGCCGCGACATCAACGCCGCGCTCAGGGCCGGTGTTGCCGATGGCCTGGGCTACGGAGAAGCTCTGGGGCGCTTCATCGTGGAAAACAACAATCCCCACAGGGACGCGAGCCTGCTGGCCGCCTGCTATACCAAGGGAATCCCGGCCACGGTGCACGTGGCCGTGGGCACCGACATCATCCACCAGCACCCGACGGCCGACGGGGCGGTGCTGGGAGAGGCCAGCTTCACCGATTTCCGGCTGTTCACCCGGGTGGTGGCCGACCTGGGTGATGGGGGAGTATTCATCAACATCGGCAGCGCCGTGATCATGCCGGAGGTATTCCTCAAGGCCCTCTCCATCGCACAGAACATGGGGTTCCACGTGGACCACTTCACCACCGCCAACTTCGACATGACCCAGCACTACCGCCCCCTGCAGAACGTGGTCCGACGCCCCACGGCCGGTGCGAGTCGCGGCCTGACCATAACCGGTCACCACGAGATCATGATCCCGCTCCTGGCGGCGGGGATATTGGACAGGTTGAGGTAACAGTTGCGGTTAAGAAGGCAAAAGACTCACAACCACAACCTCAACCTTAACCTAGGACTTTAACCTGAGGTTTATTTATGGATAGAAAAACTATCGAATCCCTCTTCAACCACATCGCCGACATCCGCTGCCTGGTGATCGGCGACCTGATGCTGGACGAGTACCTGTGGGGCAAGGCGGAGCGCATCTCGCCCGAGGCGCCGGTGCAGGTGGTGGACGTGCAGCGGGAGGAGCTGCGCCTGGGAGGCGCCGGCAACGTGGCCAACAACCTGGCTGCCCTGGGGGCGCAGGTATCGGTCTGCTCCGTGGTCGGCGAGGACGAGAACGGTACCGCGCTGATCGAGGCCCTGGGCCGGCTCGCCATTGCCGGGGACGCCATCGTTCACGATCCGGGTCGCCGGACCAGCCGCAAGACCCGGGTGGTGGCCGCCCATCAGCAGATCGTCCGCATCGACCGGGAGACGCGCGCGCCGCTGTCACCCGACATGGAAGAGCGGATCTGCGCCTGGATCGCCGCCAACGCGGGAACGTTCGGCGTTATCCTGCTGTCTGACTACCACAAGGGGGTGCTCACCCAGCGGGTGATCGAAACCGCCGTTGCCGCGGCGCGCCAGAGCGGCGTCCCCATACTCGTGGACCCCAAGGGGAGCGACTTCGCACGCTACCGGGGCGTGACCATCCTGACCCCCAACCGCAAAGAGGCCGAGATCGCTTCGGGCATGGCCATCCGAGACCCGGAGTCCCTGGAGCGGGCGGCACGGGTCATCATGGACAGTGCCGGCCTGGAACACCTGCTGATCACCCGCAGCGAGGAGGGTATGTCGCTCTTCTCCCGTTCCGGCGAGGCGGTGCACATCCCTACGGTGGCCCGGGAGGTCTTCGACGTCTCCGGTGCCGGCGATACGGTGCTGGCGTCGCTGGCCGTGGGCATGGCCGCCGGGCTGGAGATGGGTGAGGCGGCACGCCTGGCCAATACCGCCGCCGGCATCGCCGTGGCTAAACTGGGCACATCCACCGTTTCCCCGGCTGAGATCATCGGCGCCGTGGCCCAGACCCACCGGGACAGCGACTCCAAGATCAAGAACCTGGACGTGCTGACGGGCATTATCGCCGCCGAAAAAAACCGGGGCAAGCGGATCGTCTTCACCAACGGCTGCTTCGACCTGCTCCACGCCGGACATGTCAAGTACCTGCAAAAGGCCCGCGGCCTGGGCGACCTGCTGGTGCTGGGCCTGAACAGCGACGCCTCGGTGCGGCGCCTGAAGGGGGAAAAGCGCCCCCTAATCGGCGAGGACGAACGTGCCCATATCCTGGCAGCCCTGGACTGCATCGATTACGTGGTGCTGTTCGACGAGGACACCCCGTTGGCGCTGATTACCCAATTGAAGCCCGACATCCTGGTCAAGGGGGGCGACTACACCCCCGAAGGGGTGGTGGGGAAGGAGGTAGTGGAAGCCTACGGCGGCCGGGTCGAACTGGTGGCCTTTGTGGACGGCAAATCCACCACCAACATCATCGAGCGGGTGCTGGAACGCTACACGTGAGGAACGATGCCCTGTGCCTCTCTACCGTCTGAACGGATACCCGGCGCCCTGTTCCGCGCAGGGGGGTTGTTTTGTGTGGTTTTTCGGGTAAAACTTTGTTAAGAGAGCACATATCAACCGGACAGACGGACAGGAGCTGCAATGGCACTCATCAAGGCCGATAACAGCAGGGAGTTGTGGATTCTGGGTGTGAAGCCGGGCGAAGAACGCGAACAGGTCATCACCTCCTATCTGACGGCCGGGGGGTATGGCAATCGGCTCGAATCGATTGAAAACCTTGCCACGGGACGCCCCCTGGGGATCATCCTGGATATCTCGCCCTTTTCGGATGACGGCTGGGGGCAACTGCTGCGGATCAAGAACGATCCGGCCATCCGCAACATCCCGGTGCTGCCGGTCTACTTGAGCGAAAAGGGGAAGGTGGGGGGCGTCTTTCCGGTGGCCGGCTTCTTCACCATGCCGGTGGACGAACAGCATCTGCTGGAACGGCTGGCGGTCTATGGGTTGACCGAGGAGGCGGAAACCTGGGATCTCCAGGCGCTGGTGGTGTCCCGCACGGGAGAGGAGCAGCTGTCAAAGGCGGTGGAGTCGGTGGGCTTCGAGGTGGTCAAGGGGTATACCGGCAAGGAGGCCCTGGCGCTCGTGTCCATCAAACCCAAGTACCTGGCCTTCTGCGCCCTGATGCTGTCGGACATGTCGGCCTTTGAGCTCTTCGACAAGCTCCGCCTGTTTCCCTACAGCCGCAACACCCCCCTGTTCATCCTGCTGAAGGCCGAGATGAAGAATGGGGAGAAATCCGCCATGAGCCGGGAGATCGCCCATCTGGTCAGCAAGAAACAGCTCGCCTGCGACGAATTCCTCACCTACCTGCGGCGCAGAAGCTGACGGGTATGTAGTGCAGTACGACAACAAAAGAGCCGCTCCCCGGTGACGGAGAGCGGCTCTTGTCGTATCATACCTCGGACCAGCCGCGCACGCGGCGACCGGTTACAACAACCCCTTCAACTCCTTGACCTCGATGCTGGACTTGCTGCGCAGCTCCTTGGCCCACTGGCTGAAGCGCTCCTCGGATTTCTTGCGGTAGATCTCGTTTTCGATCTCCCCCCTGACGCTCTCAAACGGTTTCATCTTCCCCCTGAACCGCTCATCCAGCTTGACGATGTGGAGCCCCAGCGGCGTAGACACCAGTTCGCTGACCTCGCCCGGTTTCATGGCCATGATGGTCGATTCCAGTTCCGGCAGCATGTCCCCCTTCTTGAAGCGCCCCATGTCACCGCCATCGGCGCGGGCAGCCGGGTCCTCGGAGTACTTCTTTGCCAGCTCGACGAAATCCTTGCCGCTCTTGGCCTCGGCCAGCACCGTCAGGGCCGTGTTCATGGTCTGCTTGATCTCGGCGGGGGACGATTTCTCGTTGACACGGAAAAAGATATGCCGGGCGTGGAAGGTGTCTTCGTCGGAATACCGGGCAGCGTTGGCCTCGTAATACTCCTGCATCTCCGTTTCGCCCACCTGGACCTTGGAGCGCACCTCCATACTCACCAGCTTGAGCTTTTCCAGCTGGTCCCGCAACTGGGTCTGGTACTGGTCAAAGGTGAGCCCATCCCGGGCCAGGGCCGCCACCAGGGCCTCCTGGGTCATGTTGTTGTTCTGTCGCCTCACATCCTCGATCGCCTGCCGGACCTCGTCGTCGCCGATCGTGATGCCCAGTTCCTTGATCTTCTGGTCCGCCAGCCGCTTTTCCACCAGGCGGTCCAGCACGGTGCGGCGAATCCGGGTGCGGGCCTCGTCGTCCAGGGGGGACTTTTTCTCGGCCTCGTTGATGACCGGCCGGGCCTCGCGCCTGACCTCGGCAAGGGTGATGACGTCGTCATTGACAACCGCCGCAATGGCATTGATCACCTTGCCGGGCGGAACCGCGGCGGGCGCCGCCGGCTTGGGCTGTTCGGCCTTGACCGTTGCCGGAGCCGGCTCTTTTGTCACCGCAGTCTCGTTGGTGGCGCAGCCGCCGGCCTGAAGCAGCAACGGCAGGGCCATTGCCAGGAGGGGTAGGTATCGTTTCATGGTTGGACTCTCTTCTTCATGGGTGACAAACTTGGAAGGGTGGGCAGGACGCCCACCCTTCCGGTTACGTGCCACTCGGCATTGCATCAACGAGACACACTGCATTACCCCTCACCCGGCCTTCGGCCACCCTCTCCCACACCGGGGAGAGGATTTGCTCCCCTCGCCCCTTGTGGGAGAGGGGCGGGGGTGAGGGGAACGTCACCTCTTGAATGCTATTTGGAATCAGACGATGGATGACCGGTCCACTCCGGTCAACGCCTATTTCTTCTCAGGTGCAGCGGCCGGCTTTGCGGGTTCCGCCGGTTTCTGCTCGCCTGCCTTGGCGTCGTCCGGCTTGCTCCCCATGGCGTTCAGGGCATCTTCCTTGATGCTGATCTTGGCGTTTTTCTTGAGATCCTCCTTGATCTTCTGGAAGACCTCCTGCTGCTTGGAGGGGAGGATGGCGGCCTTGATCTGATCCTTCACCTCTTCGAAGGGGCGGATGCCGGCCGGCCGTTTGCCGGTCAGCTTGATGATGTGGTAGCCGAAGTCGGACTTGACCACGTCGGAAACCTGCCCTTCCTTCAGGGCCAGGGCAGCCTTCTCGAAGGCCGGCACCATGGTCCCCTTGCCGAACCACCCCAGGTCTCCCCCTTTGGCGGAGGAAGAATCCACGGAGTTCTTCTTGGCCAGTTCCTCGAAACTACCGCCGGCCTTGATCTGGGCCAGGATGTCCTTGGCCTCTTTCTCGGTCTTCACCAGGATATGGCTGGCGCGGATCTGCTCGGGGGCCTTGAACTTGTCCTTGTTCTGCTCGTAGAACTTCTTCAGGTCCGCGTCCGAGACCTGTGATTCCGCCTCGACCTTTTTCTTCAGGAACGCCTCGACGATCAGGCGCTTCTTCAGGTCCTGCAGCTTCTCTTCCAGCTCGGGACCCTTGTCCAGACCATCCTTGGTCGCCTGTTTCAGGATCAGTTCGCGGATCACCATTGTGTCCAGCATCTCCTTGCGCCCCTGGGGGGTTTCGGCCATGGCCTTCAGGTATTCGGGGAGATTTTTCAACTCGCGCTTGAAGTCGTTGGTGGTGATGGTGCTTCCCTCCACCTCGGCCAGGACCTGCCCACCCTTGGCGGCATCCGACTTGGAATCGCCGGTCGGCGTCCCGCTCTGGCATCCGAAGAGTGCGGCCGCGCAGAGGGCTGCGGCCATGAATTTTGCAGTGTTGACAGCTTTCACGGGAAATCCTTTCACTACGACATGAAGTAGTTAAAAACTTTAAAAAAGTATCATATCAACAGAGTCTTTTCAATACCTTTCTGGCTTCCCCCAGGATGTCCTCGAAGGCGCTGCCGGCCACTGCGCAGGTCAGCTTGTAGTCCGGGGTGAACTGGTATTTTCGGGGCTCGTCCCGCATCATGGCGATGATGGTGTCGGGCGGTGCCGGGGTGCGGGGGTGGAAGGCGATGATCACGTTCTTGCCGTCGTAGTCGATCTGCCGCACCAGCAGGCGCTTCAACAGCACCCGCAGCCGCATGATCTCGAACAGGTAGGCGGTGGCCAGGGGGTAGGCGCCGAAGCGGTCGGTCACCTCGTTCTGCACGTCCAGCACGTCCTCTTCGCTTTCGGCCTGGGTCAACCGCTTGTAGATCACCAGGCGCTGGCCGGTGTCGCCGATGTATGCCTCGGGGATGAAGGCCGGCACCTTGAGGTTGATCTCCGGCTCGACCCGTTCGGTCATCTCCTCGCCCCGCAGGCGGCAAATGGTCTCCTCCAGCATCTGGTTGTACAGCTCGAACCCGATCTCGGTCACGGTGCCCGACTGCCGGCTCCCCAGCACGTCGCCGGCCCCGCGGATCTCCATGTCGTGGGTGGCGATGCGGAATCCCGCCCCCAGCTCGGAGATGTCCTGGAGGATCTTGAGCCGTTCCCGGGCGTCAGTCGTAAGGGTGGATTCCCCCGGCACCAGCAGGTAGGCGTACCCCCGCTGGCTGGAACGCCCCACCCGGCCGCGCAGTTGGTAGAGCTGGGACAGGCCGAAGGTATCGGCCCGGTCCACGATCAGGGTGTTGGCGTTGGGGATGTCCAGGCCCGACTCGATGATGGTGGTGCAGAGCAGCAGGTTGGTCTGGCCGTGCATGAAGTCCAGCATGACCCGCTCCAGCTCGTGCTCCCCCATCTGGCCGTGCCCAACGCTGATCCGGGCCTCGGGCACGATGGCCGCCAGCTGCTCGGCCCGCTTGGCAATGGTCTGGACCCGGTTGTGGACGAAGAACACCTGCCCCCCCCGGCGCAGCTCGCGCATGACCGCCTCGCGGATCATCTCCTCGGAGAAGCGGGCCACAAAGGTCTTGACCGCCAGGCGGTCCACCGGCGGGGTGTCGATGATGGAGAGGTCGCGGATCCCCATCATGGACAGGTACAGGGTGCGGGGGATGGGGGTGGCGGTCAGGGTCATCACGTCCACCACGGCCCGGAACGCCTTCAAGCGCTCCTTGTCCTTGACCCCGAAGCGCTGCTCCTCGTCGATGATCACCATGCCCAGGTCCTTGAAGACCACATCCCGCTGCAGCAGGCGGTGGGTGCCGATGATGATGTCGATCTCCCCTTTTTTCAGCCGTTCCAGGATGGTCCGCTGTTCCTTCGGGGTGCGGAAGCGGGAGAGCACCTCCACCGTGACCGGGTACTCCTTGAGTCGCTCGTGAAAGGTCTCGTAGTGCTGCTGGGCCAGGATGGTGGTGGGGACCAGGATGCCGACCTGCTTGCCGTCCAGGGCGGCCTTGAAGGCGCCCCGCAGGGCCACCTCGGTCTTGCCGTACCCCACGTCGCCGCATACGAGCCGGTCCATGGGGCGGGAGTGCTGCATGTCGGCCAGCACGTCCTGGATGGCCGAGAGCTGATCCGGGGTTTCCTCCCAGGCAAAGGCGGCCTCGAACTCCCGGTACATCTCGTCCGGCGGCGAGAAGGCAAAACCCTGCTGGATCTGGCGCTGGGCGTAGATCTCCAGCAGTTCCCCCGCCAACTCCTCGATGGCCTTACGGGCCTTGCCCTTGGATTTTTCCCACCCCGTACCCCCCAGCTTGTCCAGGGCGGGCTGCGATCCTTCCGGCCCCGTGTAGCGCTGCACCAGCCCCAGCCGGTCCACCGGCAGGTAGAGCTTGTCGCCCCCCGCGTATTCCAGGAGCAGGAAATCCCCACCGATGCCGGCCACGCTGATGTGCTGCAGGCCCCGGTACAGGGCGATGCCGTGGTCCACGTGCACCATGTGGTCCCCCGGCTTGAGCTCGGCCAGGGAGGCCAGGATCTGCTTCTTGCGCACCTCGGACACGCCGCGCCGCCGCACGCGCTTGCCGAACAGCTCCTCCTCGGCGACCAGGGCCAGGCGGGAATGGGGCAGGCGGAAGCCGCGGGAGATCTCGCCGAGGAGCAGGGTGATTGCACCCCCTCCCCACCCCTCCCCCGCTGGGGGAGGGAGCTTATCCTCTCCCCCCAGCGTGGGGAGGCCGGGAGG
>DATBXI010000241.1:0-5161 GCA_036514355.1 Desulfuromonadaceae bacterium | reverse complement strand
CAGGCCGACCCCCAGCCCCAGGGAGCCGATGCCGATCCGGCCGCCGGCCAGTTCGGCTACGGCGATGCGGAAGCCGTCGTTGGGTTTGCCCATCATGGCGTCGGCCGGGACGCGGCAGTTGTCGAAGATCAGTTCGTTGGTGGCCGAGGCGTGCTGCCCCATCTTGTGCTCCTCCTTGCCGACGATCAGGCCGGGGGTACCGGCCTCGATCAGGAAGCAGCTGATCCCTTTCCCCTTGGGCGCCTCCTTGTCGGTCACTGCCCAGACAACGAACACGCCGGCATAGGGGGCGCTGGTGATGAATATCTTGGAGCCGTTCAGGACGTAGTGGTCGCCGTCCTTGACCGCCTGGGTGCACATGGAAGAGGGGTCGGAGCCGGCGCAGGTCTCGGTCAGCCCGAAACTGCCGGCGGCAAACTCGCCGGAACAGATCTTGGGTATGTAGGCCTGTTTCTGCTCCTCGGAGCCGATGGCCTGGATCACCTCGCAGACCATGTTGTTGACCGACACGGTCACGGCGGTGGAGGCGCAGGCCCGGGCGATCTCGGTCATGGCCACGCTGAAGGCCACCACCCCGGCCTCGCTGCCGCCGTAGGCATCCTTGACGTTCAGCCCCATGAAGCCCAGTTCGGCCAGCTTTTTCAGGTTGGCCAGCAGGGGGGCACGGTCGCCGCCCTGGTCCAGCTGCGCCGCCACCGGCTCCAGCTCCGCCTTGGCAAAGGCGCGGGCTGTCTCCTGGATCAGTTTCTGCTCTTCGGTCAGTTCGAGAAACATGGATCTACCTCCTTGTATGGTTCCGATGCCTCACTGGTATTCTAGTACCACGTAACATCTAAATCTAACCCCCCTCAGTCCCCCCTTAGATAAGGGGAGATTTAGAGGGGTTAGCCGCGAAGAAATAAGAGTTACGAGGTACTAGCAATCCTTGATCGCCACAATGGGGATATCCCGCTCCTGGCCCCATTGCTGCCATTCCATGGCGCCCCTGGTCGCAAAGGCGTCCCGGTACTGCTCCATGGTGCTCACACCCAGCTCCGTCTCCAGGCGTTTTTTGAAATGGGGCTCCAGTGCCGCCACGGCCACCCATCCCTCTCTGGCCGGATGGACGTTATACTCGGGTATGCCGCCTCCCAGCAGGGCGCCGCTGGCCGTGCTGCCGTAGGCCAGCGGTTCGGCCATGGCCGTGGCCGCCTCGGACAGCGGCACTTCGACATAACCCGCCTCCCGGCCCCGCTCGCGTCCCAGGAGCAGTGCCAGGCCGGCGGAGATGGCCTGTTCGGTGCCGGCCATGTCCGCCAGCAGGGTCCGCGGCATGTGGGGTGGATTGATGAGTCCCAGGGAGGCCTGATAGGTCAGGTCATGACCCGCCTCGTTCTCCCGGGGGGCCGGGAAACCCGTGATGGCTACCTGGCAGAGCCGTGGATAGGCTCGGTGCAGTTCGTCCCATCCCAATCCCAGCCGCTCCATGGCGGCAGGGCGGGTGGCACTGATCAGCAGGTCGGTTTCGGCAAGCAGTTCGTCCAGGCGCGCCCGCCCTTCGGCCTGCTTCAGATCGAGCCTGACGACCCTGTGGCCGGCGGCCATGTCCCGGTACCACCCTGCGTGGTACACCTCCATCGGGTCACCCCCCGGAGGCTCCACCTTGAGCACCTCAGCCCCCATGCGGTGCAGGCGTTGGGCCGCGGCCGGGCCGGGGAGGTTGACGGCGAGATTCAGCACACGTATTCCATCAAGAGGTTTCATGGCACTCCCTTCTGCTGCTGCCTCATCAAGGAGCGATCTTTGCGGTCAGCGCGGGCACGAACTGCATGACATCGGCCACGACCAGGACATCGGCCACCTCGCCGATGGGGGCGTCCTTGTCCTTGTTGATGGCCAGAATGAAGTCCGACTTCTTCATGCCCGCCAGGTGCTGGATGGCGCCGGAGATGCCGCAGGCCACGTACAGCTTGGGAGCAACGGTCTGGCCCGTGGTCCCCACCTGGTGGTCATGGCTGACCCATTCGGCGTCCACCACCGGACGGCTGGCGCCCAGCTCGCCACCTAGGGCCTTGGCCAGAGCCGCGATGACCGGCACGTTGTCCTTCTTGCCGATGCCCCGGCCCGCACTGACGATCACCTCGGCCCGGGCCAGGTCCACACCCTTTGCCTCGGCCGGCTCATACCCCACGAACTCCAGGGTTGTCGCGGCGTCGGTGTCGAGTTTGTGCACCTGCGGGCTCCCGCCCGGCTGCACGGGCTGGAACGCACCGGCCTGGATGGTCAGCACGGCTTTTGGCGAGGCCGGTTGTACGGTGCGGCGCATCTTGGCGTTGCAGCAACCGACCTCGAAACCGTCTGTTGTGACCGCGATGATCTCCGACACCTGGGCGACCTTCAGGGCCGAGGCGATACGCGGGGCCAAGTCCCAGCCGTAGGAGGAGTGGAGGAACACGATATGGTCCGGGTTCTCCTTTGCAATGGCCGCAAGGAGCAGTTGTTTGTGCAGGTCAGGGTTGTATTCGCCGTATTTGCCAGCATCGGCCAGGTAGAGCGTGCCGCTGCATGCGGGGAGCTGGGCGTCGCTCCCCACCAGGAACAGGGCGGTCTCCGCGCCCAGCTGGGAGGCAAAGCCGAACAGTTCGTACGTGGAGTCCAGGAGTTTGCCTTCCCGGTATTCGCCAACAAGTAGTGTTTTCATATTCGCCTCCTACCGCAGCACCGCGGTCTTTTCCTTGAGTATGCCGATCACCCGGTCCACCAGGTCGCTGACGTCCCCTTCCAGCACCAGGCCGCCCCCCTTCTTGGCCGGGGGGTGAAAGCTGCGGGTGGTGGCCAGGGGTTCCGCCTTCAGGAGTTCGGCCACCGGGATGACGCGGATCTCCTTCTTCTTGGCCTTCATGATGTTGGGCAGGGTCGGGTAGCGGGGGATGTTGAGACCCAGCTGGCAGGTGACCAGGGCCGGGGTCTTGAGTTTGACCACCCCCTTGATGCCCCCTTCCAGCTCCCGCTTGGCCGTGATGGTGCCGTTGTCCCAGGCAAAGCCCACCAGGGTGGTGGCGCAGGCGTACCCCAGCTGTTCGGCCACTGTGACCCCTACCTGGGCCGAGCCCCGGTCCTGGGACTGCATGCCGGTGAAGATCAGGTCAAAGCCCTTGTCCCGGGCAAAGGTGGCGATGATCCCGGCGATCTGCCAGGGGTCCTTGCCGGAGGCGGCGGTGTCCTGGACATGGACGGCGTTGTCGCATCCCATGGCCAGGGCCTTCTTGATGGCCTCCACCACCCGGTCGGGGCCGATGGAGAGGACCGTCAGTTCCGCGCCGTCCCCCAGCTGCTCCCGGAGCTGCACCGCCTGCTCCACGGCGTATTCGTCGTATTCGTTCATGCGGAAGGCCAAGTCGGCCTCGTCGTACCACGTGCCGCTCGCATCGGGCTTGAAGCGGGATTCCAGGTCAGGGACCTGTTTGATGCATACCAGGATTTTCATAGAAACCTCCATTTTTTGCCACAGAGCCACAGAGACACAGAGAAAGACGGGAGAAAATCAACATCGATTTTTTGGGGTAAATCAGTTTTTTCTCTGCTTTTGCGCTGTTCTCCGTGTCTCTGTGTCTCTGTGGCAGATATGTCGTTATGATGTGAGTCTCTCCGCCACGATCTCCGCCAGGTCCCGTACCACGATATCTCCCTCGCAGCCGCCGGTCTTGATGCCGTCTTCGAACATGGTGAGGCAGAAGGGGCAGTTGGAGACCAGGAGCGGGGCGCCGGTCTCTTTGGCCATCTGCACCCGTTTCACGCTGATCCGCTCGCCGATCTTCTCCTCGGCCAGGATGCGGCCGCCGCCGGCGCTGCAGCAGAAGCTCTCGTACCGGGATTTGTCCATCTCCGTGATCCGGCCGCCGGCCTGGTGCAGGATCGCCCTGGGCTCGTCCATGATGTCCATGTAGCGGCCGATGTAGCAGGAGTCGTGGTAGGTGAAGTCAAAGGGTTCGGGTGACAAATCAAGCCGGTGCTGCTGAAGGAGCGTGTTGACGAAGGTGGCGTAGTGCTCCACCTCTACCTCAAGTCCCAGATCCTTGTAGTCCCTGGCCAGGGTGTTGAAGCAGTGGGGACAGGTGGTGACGATTTTTTTAATGTTGTATCCCTTGATCACCTCGATGTTTTCCTGGGCATGCATCTGGTAGAGGTATTCGTTGCCCAGCTTGCGGGCCGGCTCGCCGCAGCATTTCTCTTCCTTGCCCAGGATGCCGACCCGGATGCCGGCGCTGGTGCAGATCCGGATGAAGTTTCTGGCTACCTCGCGGTTGCGTTTGTCGAATGAGGCGTAGCAGCCGGCAAAGTAGAGGATGTCCACCTCGCTGTCCTGCTCCATGACGGTGACGTCCAGGTCCGCGGCCCAGTCGCCGCGCCCGGCGTAGGCCAGGCCGAATGGGTTGGCGTTGACCTCCAGGTTGCCGATGGCGGTGCGGACTTCGTCGCCAGGGAAAGCCCCTTCCATGAGGGTGAGGTTGCGCCGCATCTCCAGGATCTTGTTGACATGCTCGATGTTGGCCGGGCAGATCTCCTGGCAGGCGCGGCAGGTGGTGCAGGACCAGAGCACGTCCGGGGTGACGGTCTCGCACAGGTCGGCCTCGGGGCAGGCAGCGGCGACCTCGCCGATCTGCTGGACGACCTTCATGGGGGAGAGCGGTTTGTCCGTGGCCCAGGCGGGACAGCGGTCCTGGCAGCGTTTGCAGGAGGTGCAGGCGTCGGCGTCGAAGATGTCCTTCCAGGTGAGATCACTCACATGGGCAGCGCCGAACTGCTCGGCACTCTCGTCCTCCAGGTTGATGGTGGGGATGGTCCCCTTGGGCTCAAGGGGGGCCAGGAAGGAATTGGCGTTGGTGGTGAAGATGTGGCGCAGCTTGGTGCGGGGGATGGCGCAGAAAAAGCCGAGCACCAGGAACAGGTGTATCCACCAGAAGACCTTGTGGGCCGTGCGGATGGAGTCATCGGTATAGGAGGTGAACATCTGGGCAAACAGCGTGCCGATCGGGGAATAGCGGGCCAGCTCCGGGTTCTGGATCAGCTCCGTGGCCGCCATCCGGGCACCCTCGATCACGAAACCGGTGACGAGGATGGCGAAGAGGAGGCAATGGATGACGTAATCATCGTTGATGGTCTCCAACCCCTTGGGCTGCAC
>DATBXI010000240.1:0-7656 GCA_036514355.1 Desulfuromonadaceae bacterium | reverse complement strand
ATTTCATCTACCAGACAATTGTTTCCTTTAGTAGCTCAATTCACGACTGATTTAGTTTCAAGGTTGGGCTTTAAAAACATAAATGTCCCAGCATTTATCCCTAGCGAATTTTTACTTCAGACAAAACCAGATCAAAAATCTTCAAAGAAAAGCAAAAAATAAGGTAATGGAGACTCTATGTGAACTCTAAGCCGCTCCGAGATGAGGCGGCTTTTTTATTTAGCCATCGCCCAAGAATAAAGCGCAAATTTCAACCAAGCGCAGCACCGGTGAACCCGGTGTGCTCTCAGCCGTTGTAAAGGAATACAATGAAGTTCCTGACAATATCCTTTCCCCAGTTTCTTTGTTCATCCGCTGCTACCCGCCGCTGGCTGAACAACGGCAAATGCTTGCTGTTACCGACGCTATGCATGCTGCTCTCCGCGTGCGTCAGCGGCCCCGTACCGGAAAAGGCCTCCTGGCCGTGGGAATACGGCAAGGAATTCGGCAACAATCAAACAGGTGATTACATTACTATCCGCGGCAATGTCGCGAACTTCGACAAAGCGCCCAAAACAGAGAAGCCGGTAAATCCTGAATCACTCAATCCCAGCGCGGCTTCAGCTCCTGAACCGGCAACAACAAAACCTGCCCCCTCCCTGCCGCCCACGGCCGCCAAACCGGGCTCAACCGAGCCCAAGAACGGCTATGACTTTGCCGTACACGACGTGACCATGACGCCGGCCCTGTCCATGAATGCGGTCCGCACGTACGAGATCATCGCCTGCAACCACGGCAACGCCCCGGTGTCCGTGACGACCATCGGCATCGACTCGACCACCTCCCACAACATAGCGACCGACAAGACGCTGCCGTTCAGCGCAGTGGTGCCGCCCAACACAGATCAGGTGCTGGCGCGGGTCTGGCCCAGGAACGACCGTGAACGTTTCAACTTCAGGTACCCCTATTCGTGGAATATCGGCGACTACAGGGCCGCCCACACCTGCCCCGAGCATTACCGGTTTCCCTTTGGGAGGGACGTGCAGGCGTTCGCCCAGGTGAACAACGATGCAAACGCCTCGGCGTTCAACCGTCATTCCGTCATCTTCGCCATGCCTCCGGCTACGCCGGTGCTTGCCGCGCGCAAGGGTATCGTGGTGCGGACGGAAGCCGACAAGATCGACATCCTGCATGACGACGCAACCATTGCCACCTATGACCACTTGGGCCGGATTTCCAAAGGCATTAGCGCGGGAAAGGCCGTTGCAGCGGGGGATACCCTTGGCACGGTCGGCACAGCAAACGGCCGCCGAGAGGGGTACCTGCAGCTAAATGTCTGGCGCCCGGAGCAATCGCGCGTTACCTCCATAAAAACCGTTGACCGGCGGGTAAGCCTGGATTCCGTCTCGTTCCCGCTGGAATTCTGCTTCAAGGATGCGAGCGACTGCCGAGTGATCACGCAAAGCCAACGGATACCGGGACAAAAGGGATCGAAGCAGGCCGCCAGGCGCACGGCGAAACAGTAAACCTGCCTGTTTCTCCCCATTCAAGCCTCAATGGGCGTGCCTGCTTGTCAAACAAGCGGACACACAAAAGGCTGCCCTTCACGGGGCAGCCTTTATATGCCGGAATCCGCGCCTCAGCATCAGGAGTCCACCGGGTTCCCGCGCGTTTCCACGTCATAGATAGTCATCAGGGTTTCCGGGCAGTACACGCACACATCCTTCTGCATTCCCTTTTTCCCAACGTGCAGCCATTCCACCTTGTCGCCGGTTCTTTCATGCACCAGCTTCACGCGCGTGCCGCCGACCCGCTTGACCTCGTCCCACATTTCATCCAAGGTCAGAAGGTCCATGCCGCCGATTTCCTCGCCGCTGGACAGGTTTTCCGTGAACCTGTCGATGAGGTCGAAATCGAGGAAGTCGTTTTCCTTCCGCCACCACTTGACGAACCGATGATTGGTGGACATGCGCTCCTTGAGCGCTCGTTCAATCTCCATCCCTCTCATGACACGCCTTCCTTTCTGTCCCCCTTCAGTCCTCCCGATGCCGGACCAGCCTCATGAGACCCGTTTTCCTACTTTCTTACGCCCCCATTATACTCCTCCCCACAAAAAAAGGGGTCGGGCAACTTTGGCCCGACCCCCTGATTTTTCGTGAACTACGACAATGCTAACGCGATCGCGTGGCACGCTGCGGATGCCGTGCCGTGGGTGCGCTGCCCGGATGGGCCGGTTTGGCGGCATGGGGCTGGGGCTTGGCCGTGGTACCCGGTCGAGCCGGGGCGGCATGGCTGCCGGCCGGCTTCTGCGCTGCGGCCGGCTGGGGCTTGCGGCGCTGCGGCTCCCGGGGCGGACGGGCGAACTCCTGATCCTTGTGGGGCGGCGGGACGCTGTAGTCGAATCCTGCCACGGTGCGGCGCTCCAACTGGGCATTGAGCTTTTTCTCGATGGTGCGCACCATGGCCGTGTCCTCGTTCGTCACCAGGGTGAAGGCGTCGCCGGTGCGCGCCGCCCTGCCGGTGCGGCCGATGCGGTGGACATAGGCCTCGGCGGTATCGGGAATGTCGTAGTTGATGACATGGGAGACCTGGGAGACATCGATGCCCCGCGCCGCGATGTCCGTAGCCACCAGGATCTGGAAGGTGCCGTCCCGGAAACCGTCCAGGGCCGCCTGGCGCCGGTTCTGGGACAGGTTGCCCTGAAGCGACGCGGCCTTGTAGCCCGCCTTTTCCAGCTGTTCTCCCAGGCGTTTGGCCCGGTGCTTGGTACGGGTGAACACCAGTACCGATTCGGTGTCGGTATGACGCAACAGCTCCATGAGCAGCGGCGTCTTGAGGTGCTGGCTGACCGGATAGAGGGCATGGCTGACCGTGACCGGCGGAGCGGTGTTGCCCACCTGAACCGTGACCGGCTCGACCAGGATGTCATGGGCCAGGCGCCGGATGTCGTCGGGCATGGTGGCGGAGAACAGCAGGGTCTGACGCGTATGGGGTATCTGTTTCAGGATGCGGCGGATATCAGGCAGAAATCCCATGTCGAACATCTGGTCCGCCTCGTCCAGAACCAGCACCTCCAGCTTCGACAGATTGATGGTAGCCTGGCTCATGTGGTCCAGCAGGCGGCCGGGGCAGGCCACCACGATCTCCACGCCCCGCTTCAGCTTTTCGATCTGGGGGTTCACCCCCACCCCGCCGTAGATGGTGACGCTCCTGAGGCGGGTCTGACGCCCCAAAAGGGTGATGGTATCGTGGATCTGCTCGGCCAGTTCCCGGGTGGGGGCGATGATCAGGGCGCGGACCCGGCCCCGCTCCCCCTGCATCAGGCGGTGCAGGATCGGCAGCACAAAGGCCGCGGTCTTGCCGGTGCCGGTCTGGGCCAGTCCCATGACGTCGCGACCGGTCATGACCGGGGGGATGGCCTGCTGCTGGATCGGCGTGGGGGTCGTGTATCCCGCCGCCTTGACGCCTGCCGCGACCTGGGAATGTAGATTGAACGTTTGGAACTCCATAAAACTCCTTCTTTTTAGTCGAGCACACGTGCCCGTGTTCTGAATTGCCAACAAAAAACCCTAAGGACTTCCAAAGCCCCCAGGGTTATCAACTTCAAAAGATTTGTTCACAATACCACATTGATGTGCGGCTTGCATGAAAAAATCTGGCCCACGGCATAAAAACACCACCGACTGCCACCCGTAGCGCCGACATGAGAACGCTGGTTTATGCATTCAGGTGGCGGATTTTCCACCTCCTGAGTGGCTGTTTTTCGCCACACAAGACAAAATCCGCCAGACACATTGGCACACCACCACCGGCAAATCACAATGATTTCGCATAGTATCACATATTGTAGACACAATGGCACCCCTGTTGCTAACCCTGTAGAGACACCTGCAGTTGCGTGGGCAGGTGCTCGTATCCGGCTGCGGCAGCCGGACAGACAATTCCAACAGTGGGAGGCGTTCGTGGAAAAGGGAAAACGGTTTTACAAAAGTCTGTATTTCCAGGTGCTGTGTGCCATTTCACTCGGCGTGGCATTGGGCAATTTCTATCCCGAAGTCGGCACGGCCATGAAACCGCTGGGTGACGGCTTCATCAAGCTGATCAAGATGATTATTGCCCCGATCATCTTCTGTACCGTGGTGACCGGCATCGCCGGCATGGAGGATATGAAGAAGGTGGGCCGCGTGGGCGGCAAGGCCCTGCTCTACTTCGAGGTTGTCACCACCATGGCACTGGCCATCGGCCTCTTGATCGTCAGCATCATCCAGCCCGGCGCCGGCTTCAACGCCGATATCACCAAGCTGGATACCAAGGCCCTGACCGCCTACACCACCGCCGCCAAGTCCCACGGTGTGGTCGACTTCATCATGGACATCATCCCCGGCAGCGTGGTGGATGCCTTTGCCAAGGGGGATATCCTCCAGGTGCTCTTCTTCGCCATCCTGTTCGGCTTTGCCCTGTCGGCCCTGGGCGAAAAGGGTAAACCGGTCTACCGGCTGATCGACCGACTCTCCCACACCCTGTTCGGCATCGTCAACATCATCATGAAGGCTGCTCCCATCGGCGCCTTCGGTGCCATGGCCTTCACCATCGGCAAGTTCGGCATCGGCTCCCTCACCAAGCTGGGCATGCTCATGGGGAGCTTCTACCTGACCTGCCTGCTGTTCATCTTCGTGGTGCTGGGGACTATCGCCAAGCTGTGCGGCTTCAGCATCTTCAAGTTCATCGGCTACATCAAGGAGGAGTTGCTGATCGTGCTCGGCACCTCGTCTTCCGAATCCGCCCTCCCCCGCATGATGGCCAAGCTGGAGCGGCTGGGCTGCACCAAGTCGGTGGTGGGCCTGGTCATCCCCACCGGCTACTCCTTCAACCTGGACGGCACCTCCATCTACCTCACCATGGCCGCGGTCTTCGTGGCCCAGGCCACCAACACCCCCCTGACCATGACCCAGACCCTGACCATCCTGGGCGTGCTGCTCCTGACCTCCAAAGGGGCGGCCGGCGTGACCGGCAGCGGCTTCGTCACCCTGGCCGCCACCTTTGCCGCCATTCCCACGATCCCGGTGGCCGGCCTGGCCCTGATCCTGGGGATCGACCGCTTCATGTCCGAGGCCCGCGCCCTGACCAACCTGGTGGGCAACGGCGTGGCCACGGTGGTCGTATCCCGCTGGGAGAACGAGCTGGACGTGGCCCGCATGCGGCGGGTGCTGAGCGGCGAAGCCGACCAGGAGCCCGGTGACGCCGAACTGGCGGCCGATGACGGGGACCTGCTCACCGATCCGCTGGAATCGGCGGCGTAACGAAGTATCCACTTTCCATGAATCGCCTGCCCGTGCGCCCCGTCGGCCTTTGCCGCGGGGCGCACGCGTCCCGCCGTTGCCAATACCGGCAGCATCGGCACCTCGTGTCCCTAGCCTCCATTTCCCCCTTTTCTGTTGAGCCTTCCCCGATCTTGTGATAGGTTATTAAGCTATTTGTCATCACTCAACCGCGGGAGAACACATGTTCGGTTCCATAATCAAGAAGATCGTCGGCAGCAAAAACGAGCGCGAGCTGAAGAAGCTCTGGCCGATTGTCCATACAATCAACGGGATGGAGGCTTCCATCTCCAAACTGACCGACGAAGAGCTGCGCAACAAGACCTTCGAATTCAAGGAGCGCCATGCCCGGGGCGAGTCCCTGGACGCCCTGCTGCCCGAGGCCTTTGCCGTTTGCCGAGAGGCGGGCAAGCGGGTGCTGGGGATGCGCCACTTCGACGTGCAGCTGATCGGCGGCATGGTGCTGCATGCCGGCAAGATCTCCGAGATGAAGACCGGTGAGGGCAAGACCCTGGTGGCCACCCTGCCGGCCTACCTGAACGCCATCTCCGGCAAGGGCGTGCACGTGGTCACGGTCAACGACTACCTGGCCAAACGCGACGCCGAATGGATGGGGAGGCTGTACACCTTCCTCGGCCTGACCGTGGGGGTGATCGTGCACGGCATCGAGGATGACCAGCGCCGCATCAACTACGCCTCCGACATCACCTACGGCACCAACAACGAGTTCGGCTTCGACTACCTCAGGGACAACATGAAATTCTCCCTGGACGACTATGTCCAGCGCGGCTTCAACTACGCCATCGTGGACGAGGTGGACTCGATTCTCGTCGACGAGGCCCGGACCCCCTTGATCATCTCCGGCCCCACCGAGGAGTCCACGGACAAGTACTACGTCATCGACCGCATCATCCCCCTGCTGGAAAAGGGGGAGGTGATGGAAGTGGAAGCCAACACCCTGTCGGGCAAGCGCAAGGCCTACAGCGGCGACTTCACCATCGACGAGAAGGCCAAGAGCGCCACCCTGACCGAGCAGGGGGTGCTCAAGGTGGAGAAGCTCCTCAAGGTGGACAACCTGTACGACCCGCGCAACATCGAGATCCTGCACCACGTGCAGCAGGCCCTCAGGGCCCACGCCATGTACAAGCTGGATGTGGACTACGTGGTGAAGGACGGCGAGGTCCTGATCGTGGACGAGTTCACCGGCCGCCTCATGCCGGGCCGCCGCTGGTCCGACGGACTGCACCAGGCCATCGAGGCCAAGGAAGGGGTCAAGATCGAGAACGAGAACCAGACCCTGGCCACCATCACCTTCCAGAACTACTTCCGCATGTATGCCAAGCTCTCCGGCATGACCGGTACCGCCGACACCGAGGCCGAGGAGTTCCACAAGATCTACAAGCTGGAGGTGGTGGTGATTCCCACCAACCGGCCGCTGCTGCGCCCCGACTTTCCGGACGTGATCTACAAGACCGAGATGGAGAAGTTCAAGGCGGTGATCGAGGACATCAAGGAGCATCACGACACGGGGCAGCCCTGCCTGGTGGGTACCATCTCCATCGAAAAGTCCGAGGTGCTCGCGGACCTGCTGAAGAAGCAAGGCGTCCCCCACAACGTCCTGAATGCCAAGCAGCACGAGCGCGAGGCGGAGATTGTGGCCCAGGCCGGACGCCTGAAGGCCATCACCATCGCCACCAACATGGCCGGCCGCGGCACCGATATCCTGCTGGGGGGCAACGCGGAAGGACTGGCCAAGCAGTGGCGCAAGGCCAATCCGGAGGCTCCCGACGAGGAGTATCAGGCGGTGCTTGAAAAATTCAAGGCGGAGTGCGGCGCCGAGCACGCAGAGGTGGTCAAGCTGGGAGGCCTGCATATCCTGGGCACCGAGCGCCACGAGTCCCGCCGCATCGACAACCAGCTGCGCGGCCGTTCCGGCCGCCAGGGGGACCCCGGTTCCTCCAAGTTCTACCTGTCGCTGCAGGACGATCTGCTGCGCATCTTCGGCTCCGAGCGGGTGGCCAAGATCATGGACCTGCTCAAGATCGAGGAGGGCGAAGCCATCACCCACGGCATGATCACCAAATCCATCGAGAATGCCCAGAAAAAGGTGGAAGCCCACAACTTCGACATCCGCAAGCACCTGATCGAGTACGACGACGTCATGAACAAGCAGCGCGAGGTGATCTACACCCAGCGCCGCGAGATCCTGGCCGGCCAGGAGATCCGCGAGAGCTTCCTGGAGATGCTGGATGAAACCATCGAGGAGATCTGCGCCACCTACTGCATCGAGAAGGTGCCGGCCCAGGAATGGGACTGGCAGGCCATTGCCGAGATCGTCTTCAAGTGCTTCAACCTGCAC
>DATBXI010000239.1:0-2716 GCA_036514355.1 Desulfuromonadaceae bacterium | reverse complement strand
AGCAGCAATACCTGCAGGTCACAGATGGGAAGCATCTCACCGTGCGGCACCACGCGGGCGACGCCCTCCACCGTGCCCACCAGCGCCGCCAGTTCCCGCTGGCAGGTCACGATCACCCGGAATCCCAGGTTCGCAAGCAGCGGAATATAACGGATGAATTGAATGGTGTCGCCATATCCCTGCTCGCAATGCACCAGCAGTGTCGCTCCCCGCCGATGCCTACCCAGGTCGGACCGCTGGAGCAGCGGCCAGGGGGGGAGCGCCGACTCGAGCATCTTGTGGCGCCACTCATGGTGCTGCCACCCTTCGGTAAATTCTCCCATGGCCAGCAGCGAAAAGGCGAGGTTCAGATGCGCCTGCGCATGCTCCGGCGCCAGTTCCAGCGCCCTTCGATAGCAGGGGATCGCCTCCCGGTGCCTGCCGAGCAGCGCCAGGGCCGCGCCCACATTCAGATGCGCGTCCGGGCTGGAGGGGTTCCGGGCACGCTCGTCCAGATGCTGGGCGAGGCGCTGCTCCAGGATGGTTGCCTCCTGAGGGTACGCTGCACGATCGGCATGCTCCGGTTCGGGGATGGGCCCGGCCACGGTGCCGGGAACGAGCTCCGCCAGGGCCGACGCGACCGCCGTGATCACCCCCTGCCAATCGCCCGGCTCCGGCTGGCGGAACAGGCGCATGCCCGGATACCAGGGACTGTTGTCACGGTCCGCCATCCAGCGCCAGTCGGCGGCATGGGCGAGGAGCAGCCAGGTCGGCGTGCCCATCGCCCCGGCCAGGTGGGCGACAGAGGTGTCGATGGTGATCACCAGGTCCAGGTGGGCGATCACGGCGGCAGTGTCTTCGAAATCACGAATGTGCCCGCTGAGGTCCTTCAGTACCATTCCCGGCGGCGGCGCCTGTTCCGCGCCGTCCCCCAACTGCAGGCTGTAAAAGGTCGCGTCTTTGAAGATGGCGAGCGGGGCAAAGGCGGTCAGGGGGCATGAGCGTTTGCGGTTGAGCGGATTGTTCTGGCGTCCCGACCAAGCCAGGCCGATCCTGAGACCCGCCGCTTGCCGCCCCGGTTGTGACGACCGCCGGTTGGTGCCGGCGTGCGTGTCTTCCTGGGGTGGACCGGATACGTGACACATGCCGCCGGACGCGTCAACCGCCAAGGCCCGTCCCTGTCGCTGCAGGGCGGTTGCCACCGATTCCATTACCCCCTGCCAGTCCCCCTCCGCGGATTGCCGGAAGATGCGCATGCCCGGATACCAGGGGGTGTCTTCACGAGCCGGCATCCAGCGCCAGTCAGCGGCATGGGCGAGGAGCAGCCAGGTCGGCTTCCCCATTGCCCCGGCCAGGTGGGCGACCGAGGTGTCGATGGTGATCACCAGGTCCAGGTTGGCGATCAAGGCGGCGGTGTCGGCAAAGTCCCGGATGTGCGGCGTCAGGTCCTCCAATCGCATGCCTGCCGGAGGCGCTGCCGCCTGTTCGGCGCCGTCGCCGACCTGCAGGCTGTAGAAGACCGCACCGGCCATGGCGGCCAATGGTGCAAATGAGTCCAGGTTGCAGGTTCGCTTCCGGTTCAGCGCCAGATTCTGGCGGCCGGACCAGACCAGGCCCACCTTCAGGGCATCGCCCGGCACCATGCGGGCACGCCACGTCTCCACGTCTGTGGGATCGGCATGGAGGTAGGGGATCTCAGCCGGGATATCGGCCGGAGTTGTCTGGAAGATGAGCGGCAGCGACAGGAGGGGCGCATGGCAATCGAAGAGGGGCAATGCCTCGCCGGCGGCAATGACGACAGAGACCCCGGCGACCCCCGCAACCAGTCGTTTCAGCGTCGGTGCCTGGCATTCGACGACGACCCTGCCGCCACGCCGCGCCACAAGGGTCGCATACCGGATGAACTGGATGGTGTCGCCGAATCCCTGTTCGCAGTGGAGGAGGATGGTCCTGCCGCCCAGGGGGGAACCATCCCATTGCGGGGAGGAAACGTGCCGCTCAGGCACGGGATTGGACTTTTTGAACCGCCATTCGTATTCCTGCCACCCTTCTCCGTACTCGCCGCACGCCAGGAGCGACAGCGCCAGGTTCCAGTGCCCGTCGGCGTAACCGGGATCAACGGTGACCGCCCGGCGCAGCACCACTGCCGATTCGGCGAATCGCCCCTGGGACTGATACACGGCCCCCAGGTTGTTGAGCACCGTCAGCGTGTCGGGTTTGAGTGCCAGGGCTTTCCGGTAGCACTCCTCGGCAGCCGCAAACATGCCGGTCAGATGGAACGACGAGCCGAGCATGTTCAGAGCCTTCATGTGGCCGGGGTCCGCGGCCAGGGCACGTTGGTACACCTCGATGGCCTCGGAAAACCGTTCTTCGGCTTGGTAGGTCTCTCCCAGGCCGAAGAGGACCTCGGCATTGCCAGGCTCCCGGACCAGCGCTCGTTCCAGGCAGCCCCGCGCCCGCGCGGGATCACCCGCTTCCTTCCAGATCTGCGCCAGGCAGAGTTCCGCCTGCACCAGCCCGGGGTCAAGCTCTAGGACCCTCTCGTAGCAGGCTCGGGCTTCGGCATTCTCCCCCAGGCTCCGGTGGGTGTTGCCCATGTTGAAGCAGGCCTGGACAAAATCCGGCCGAAGCTCGAGAGCGGTCCGATAGGTGGCCAGGGCCTCGCCGTACCGTCCTTGGCTATCGAGGGCCACGCCGAGATTGCTGTATGCCGCGGCATCGGCGGGATCGAGCGCAA